>JAUWXM010000018.1 GCA_030616365.1 bacterium
GCCCAGGGAATAGAGACCCAAGAGAAGAATCCCTTGAGATAGGGTCTCCTGGGTAGCAGCATAGGTCAGAATAGAAGCAAGTATCGGTCCTACGCAGGGGCTCCAGCCAAGGGCAAAGACAGAGCCGATCAGAAAAGAACCAAAGAGATTGGTCGGCTTCGCTTTTAAATGAATCCGCTTCTCGTATTGGAGAGGCTTAATCTTCAATAGACCAGTGAGATAGAGACCAAAGAGGATGATTAATCCTCCCCCCACTCTTTGTAAGATTCTTTGGTAAGAAGAGATAAAACCTCCCAGGTAGGTGATAGAGGCCCCTAAGATAACGAAGACAAAAGAAAAACCTAAAATGAAGAGGATGGTCTCATAGAGGATCTTCTTTAGATTCCTAATCTTTTCTTGAGAATCCTTTAAGTCATCAATAGAAAGACCAGTAATAAAGGCAAGGTAGGCAGGAATGAGGGGTAATACGCAGGGGGAGAAAAAGGAGGCTATCCCAGCACCAAAGGCGACCAATAGAGGGAGGAAAGATTTCATTTCACTTGGTAATACCTCTTACCTTTATAGCTAAGCAATCTTATCTCTTTCTCTTTCTCTAAAAGAGCAAGATACTTGAGAACTTCGTTTCTATGGACACCGAGACCATCTGCTAAGTCCTTTACCGTAGCCGGCCTCCTCTTAAGCATGGTGATTATCCCTTTCTTTAGATCCTTCATCTTTTCGGGCAGGGCCCTTCTCTCAAAGTCAATGATTACCTCTGTTGGGGGGCCAAGGAGATTCTTTATCCTTTCAAGTCCTCTATTACTTAAGGCTCGAGCAAACTTTTCACAGGGTGGACGAGCAACGGTATTGAGCTGTACCCTATCCGGCTTGATTTCAGCGATTGCCTTCTTTAATTTTTCGATCTCCTCCTTTTTATCATTTACTCTCTTTATCAGCATGACCTCAAGCCAGATTTTTCCTTGGTACTCCTTTTTGAAATCCACTAACCCCTTAATAATCTTCTCAACCTTCAAGGTCTTGATAGGTCGATTTATTTTCTTAAAAGTTTTAGCAGTTGCAGCATCGAGAGAGGGGATGACTAAGTCTGCTTTCTTCAGGCTATCCCTCACCGCTCTTCTGTATAATAAGGAGCCGTTGGTTAGGACGGCAACCGGAATGGAGGTCATCTTCTTTATCCCAGAGATTATTTCACCGATCTTTGCATTGAGAGTTGGTTCTCCCGAGCCGGAGAGAGTGATGTAATTAAATTTCTGTTTTGCTAGTTTGCCAGTTTGCCAGCTTGCCAGTTCTTTTTTTAATTCTTTCAGGATGTCTTTTGCTTTGATGTACTCTTTTCTTTTCAGAGTCTGATTGGTGGTTCTTTCCAATTGGCAGTAGATGCAGTTGAAGGTGCAGGTCTTATAGGGAACGAGGTCCACTCCTAAAGAGATCCCCAATCTTCTGGAAGGGACCGGTCCAAAAATATATCTCATCTTTCTGTCCCTGCCCATAATTTCTTCCCATCCGTAGTGAAGGTGATATTCCCCTGATAATCTGTGCGATAGACCTTTACCTTGAATCGAGCTAACTTATCCATCACTTCTTTATGGGGAAAGCCATACCTATTTTTTCTTCCGCAACTGATGACCGCTACCCGAGGGTTTACCGCCTTAAGGAATCTGAGGGAACTCCCGGTCCTTGAGCCATGGTGGCTGGCCTTCAAGACGGTACTCTTCAGTCTATTACCGTATCTTGAGACCATCCCTCCCTCGGCCTCTTTCTCTGCATCTCCCGTGAAAAGAAAGGATATATCTCCAAACTCGAGTTTTATAACGATGGAGCAGTTATTTGAATCGCGAAAGAGATGAGCGGGAGAAAGAACCTGGGCCTTTACTTCATCCCCCCAGTTCAGAACCTGGCCAGCACGTGGCTGATAATACTTGGTTTCTCTGCGTCGCCCGATCTTTTTTAGAAAATCTTGGTAGGTATAAGAGGTATGCTTGTAGCCAGAGTCTAAGACCTTATCTATCTGGATATCGCTATCCAATACCGCCAATAACCCTCCGATGTGATCCATATCTGGATGGGTGGCTATCAGGGTATCGATCCTCTTTACTCCCTTATTTTTTAAGAAGGGAAGAACGACCTCTTTTCCGGCATCGAATTTAGAGTAGGGAGGAAAGGCCCTCTTTCCGCCATCGATGAGGATGTTCTTTCCCCCAGGGGTGGAGATGAATATGGAATCCCCCTGACCAACATCCAGGAAAGTGACCTCGAGCCTTCCTCCTTTTCCTTTGGCATAGGACAGGTTTAAAGCAAGAGAAAGGACGAGCAGAAATAATAGTATTCGTTTAAATCTTCTTCTCACCATTTACCAACCTCCCAAAACAGGTATAGTTTATCATTTTAAGCCATAATTGTCAATAAAAAAGGACTACCTCTTTTCGGGCAGTCCTTCAAGAAAAGATGAATCTCTACCTTCTAATAGCTCTCTCAGTCAACGTCTTCTAAATTGACAATATAGTCTAGGGGGTCACGTGGCTTACCCAATTTTCTCACTTCATAGTGGACATGGGGCCCAGTGGTGCGACCGCTCGATCCTAACTCAGCAATCTTCTGATATCTCTTCACTTCTTGTCCCGCCTTAACAAGATTCTTTTTATTATGGGCATACCGGGTTTCGAGGTCATAATAGTGATGATTAATAATAACCACATTCCCCCAGGTTCCTTTTTTGCCTGCGAACCTCACTCTGCCATCTGCCGTGGCGATGATGGGTGTTCCTGGCCGAGTGGCGAGGTCTATCCCCTCGTGCATCCTCCGGCGTTTGGTGAATGGATCCCGACGCATACCAAATTTAGAGGAAAGCCAGGTCTTCCCTTTTACTGGGCTGATGGAAGGGATATGGGCCAGCTCTATGGTCTGTCCTTCTAATATCTGGGCAAGTTCTTCCAGGCTTTTGGCCTGTAAGACTGCCTTCCTCTGCAAGGCCCTCACATCTTCTAAGGCCAGGGTAGGCTTCTCTTCAATATATTTTAAGATGTTGGATAGCCTCTCTTCTGTTGGTCCTCCGGTAGCGATTCCCTCCTTTTCTGTATCGGTCATTATCCTGAGCTTGGCTTCCAGTTTTCCTACCGCTTGCATAGCTTGCTCAAATTCAGTCACCTTTTCTGCTAACTCCTTATTTGTCCTGAGTGTCCTTCTGTATTCGGAATATCTTACGAGGAAGAGGGTAGAGGTGATGAGAAGAAGGCAAGAAAGACCAACTAGGCAAAAGAAGTGGGGATAGGAGATGCGCAGACTCTTGGTTCTCTTCTGACCATGGGGAATAAACATAATAGTTAAGAACTTCTTGGGCTTTATCATTTTTCCTCCAACATTAATTGTAAACTACTTTCTTCAGATTGTCAAGTTTTAATACACGGATGGTCACGGATTACAACACGGATGGTCACAGATATATCCGTGGAAATCTGTGATGAATAAGCCTATGTAGTCTGCTAAACAAAAAAATCCGTGTGAAAGGTTGACAGGGATATTCTTTTGTGTTAGTTTAAAACAGGACGGAGGAGGATAATGAGGATCCTTATTACTGGTGGGGCGGGGTTTATTGGTTCCAATCTTGCTCTCACCTTACAAAAAGATAATGATGTTACAGTAATAGATAATCTCTCAAGCGGCAATAAAGAAAATCTAAAAGGCTTTAAGGGGGATTTGATAATAGATGATATTATAAGTATGGACCTTTCCCAGTTTAAGGATATAGATGTCATCTTCCATCAGGCTGCCATTACTGATACTACAGTGAGCGACGAGAAGAGGATGATGGAAGTAAATGTGGGAGGATTTAGGAGAGTATTGGACTTTGCTCTAAAGGAAAGAGCGATCCTGGTCTATGCCTCATCTGCCGGGGTCTATGGGAATGGCAAATGCCCCATGAGAGAGGACCAAGAATTACTCCCTCAGAATGCCTATGCCCGTTCCAAGTCTCTTATGGATGAACTAACCATAAAATATAAAGATAAAATAAGAATAATGGGTCTCAGGTATTTCAACGTCTATGGTCCCCGAGAAGAGTATAAGAAAAAGGCCGCCAGTATGATCTATCAGCTTGCTCAACAGATGAAAGCGAATAAGAATCCCAGGATCTTCAAGTACGGGGAGCAGTCCCGGGACTTCATCTATGTAAAAGATGTGGTCGATGCTACCCTAAAGGCCATAAGAGCAAAGGAATCAGGTATTGTGAATGTGGGAACAGGGGTTGCCACAACCTTTAATAGGATAATAAAGATTTTAAACGAAACCCTGGGGACTTCCTATGAGCCAGAGTATTTTGACAATCCTTACTCCTTCTATCAGGATGAGACCAGAGCAGATACTAAAAGAGCAGAAGAACTCTTGGGCTTTAAAGCAAGATATAGCATTGAGGAGGGAATAAGAGACTACCTAACAACAATTAAAAGTGAAAAGTGAAAAATGTAAAATGAAAAAGTAATAACCAATCACCAAGAAACAAGATATCCATCCTCCGTAGCAGTTGCACTGCTACTGCGGAGGACGGGCAAACAATAACCAATAACCAATCATCAATCATCAATAACCGAACTGTTTAGATATTGGAATTTGGAATTTGTTTGTGATTTGTAATTTGTTATTTGGAATTTCCCCAATAAAATTGGGTTGAGGGAGGTGGAGATGGTAACAAAGGAAGAGGTCTTAAGTAAGGAAGTAGAGCAGATCGATCTGGAGAAAGTAAAGAATATAAGGGAATTATTGAAATCATTTGAGAAATCCTCCATTCAGTCAAGGAACTTAGGCAAATGCCTCCAAGTCTATGAGGACTGCCTGAAGGACCCGGAGCACCCCCTAATCTTTCTGGGATTGGCTGGTCCCCTCATGGCCGGGGGTTTACGCAAGGTCATCCGGGATATGGTAGAGTATAACTTAGTTGATTGCCTGGTAGCTACGGGTGGAAACCTCTATCAGGACTTTGCTTTGGCCACAGGTAGTAAGTTCTATGTGGGGACTCCCTATGCAGACGATGTTTTATTGAGAAAGTTATACATCAATCGCATCTACGATACCTATGTGGATGAGGCGACCTTCGATACCACGGATAAGGCGATATGCGCCATTGCAGATAAACTTCCTAAAAGAGCCTATTCCTCAAGCGAATTCTTAAAGATACTGGGCAAGAGATTAAAGGATAAAAACTCCATTCTATATACCGCAGCCAAGTATGGCATCCCGGTGATCTGCCCGGCACTGAATGACTCCTCAATCGGTATCGCTTTGACCATGCATTACTATTGGAATGAGGATCATATCGTAATCGATGCCATTTTGGATAATTATGAGATCACTCAGCTAGTGATGAAGACCAAGAAGACGGGAGTGGTCTATGTCTCTGGTGGCTATCCCAAGAACTTCATCCAGCAGGCAACGGTCACTTTAGAGTCTTTAGAGATCATCCCCCGGGGCCAGACGAAGGGGCACGACTATGCCATTCAACTAACGGCAGATGCTCCCCACTGGGGAGGCCTATCGGGATGCACCCTGGAGGAGGCCCAGTCCTGGGGAAAGGTGGCCAGGAAGGCCAAGAAGGCTACCACCTACATCGACTCCACCATCGGCCTTCCTCTATTAGTGGGTGCCATCCTGCAGGGAAGAGCATATAAGAAGAGAAAGAGGCTCAAGTTCAACTGGAGGAATCATCGCTTAATTAGTCTAAAAAAGATATAAGATACTAACAGATGGATAGAAAGTTAAAAAGACTTGAAGAAAGTTTGAAAGAGATGAGAAGTGCTTTAGTCGCTTTCTCTGGTGGAGTGGATTCCACCTTCTTATTAAAGGTGGCCTCTGATGTCTTAAAGGATAGGGTAATGGCAGCAACCTCCTCCTCACCCATCCACTTTTCTTATGAACTGAGGGAAGCAAAGGAGTTGGCTCGTCGATTGGGGGTAAGGCATATCATCTCACATTCCCGGGAATGTGGGAATGAAGATTTTGTTAAGAATACGATTAATAGATGCTATTTTTGTAAGAAGAGGCTTTTTAAGGAATTAAAGAAGATTGCCCGCGAGAATAGTCTTAAGTTTGTCATCGATGGTTCGAACTATAATGATTTCCAGTCCTTCCGTCCAGGAAAGAAGGCCTTAGAAGAATTAGGAATAAGAAGCCCCTTGGCAAAGGTAGGATTGAAGAAAGAGGAAATCCGTAAGATTTCCAAGGAATTGGGACTTCCCACCTGGAATAGGCCTTCTCAGACCTGTCTGGCAACTAGAATCCCCTATGGAGAGAGAATAACGAGGAAGAGATTGGAAAGAATAGAGAAGGGTGAGGAATTCCTGAAAAGTCTTGGTCTAAAAGAGGTGCGTCTAAGGGAGTATGGAGATATGGCAAGGATTGAGGTCAATCCAAAGGAAATAAGAATCTTAGCAAAGAAAGATATAAGAAAGAAGGTTATCAATAGGTTAAAGAGACTGGGCTATATCTATATTACTCTCGATCTGGAGGGCTATCGAAGCGGAAGTATGGATGAGATTCTGAAAGCAGGAAGCAGATAATCGAATCAAAAATCCGAAGCACGAAACTCTAAATCCGAAACAAATTCAAAATCCCAATGTTCTAAATCCAAAACATTTTTGGCTTTGTTTGGGACATTTGAATTTTGGTCATTCGATATTGTTTAGTATTTCGATATTCGAATTTCGGATTTATTCATTTTGGGAGATAAGCTGTGGATACTAAGGACATTGAAAAATTATTAAAAAAAGTGAGGGCGGGAAAGATAGGGATTGATAAGGCGATGAATGAACTACGTTTTCTTCCTTTTGAAGACCTGGGATTTGCCAAGATAGATACCCACCGGGCTTTAAGAAAGGGATTCCCTGAGGTCATATTATGTCCGGGAAAGAGTATAGGGCAGATAAAAAAGATTGTGGATAGCATGGTCGAAAGGGGAAGTGACTGTGTAGCCACCAGAGCGAATGAAAAGATATATAAAGCGATTAAGAAGAAACATTCAAACTGTAAGTATTATAAGGAAGGAAGAATAATCTCCATTCAGAAGAAGAGACCGAAGACAAAGAAAGGATTGGTTTTAGTTGTCACTGCAGGAACAGCAGACATCCCGGTGGCAGAGGAGGCTATTGCCACCCTGAAGATTATGGGGAATAGAATCCAAAAAATATATGATATCGGTGTGGCTGGTTTACAGAGATTGCTCGCTCAAAAAGAGAGACTCTTAAAAGCAAAGGTCATCATAGTCATTGCCGGAATGGAAGGGGCCCTGGCAAGTGTCATCGCTGGGTTGGTCTCTTGTCCTGTGATCGCTGTCCCCACCTCGGTGGGTTATGGGGCGAGCTTCAAGGGTCTCTCCGCCCTTCTCACCATGCTCAATACCTGCTCTAGTGGAGTGGCGGTAGTCAATATCGATAATGGTTTCGGTGCCGGATACTTAGCCAGCCTCATCATCGGAAGAAGATAAGCAATCGTTGACACCAATGTTCTTTTATGCTATTGTTAAGAAGTAGTTTTTTATTTTATGAGTGAAGCGAATAAAACAAGGTTCTGCGAAGCAGGTTCTTATCTTACGAGGTAATAGAGTGTATAAGAAAAAAATACTTACCTTATTATTAGTAGGCCTTCTTATTGGAGGCTATTTTTTTTATCAGGGTCTCTCAAAGGAGAGAGTGACTATCCTCTATACCAATGATCTGCAGGGAAGAATTCTTCCCTATGGGGCGAGATGGGTAGAGGGAGAGGAGAAGCCCTTAGTGGGAGGAAGCACCGCATTGGCCACCTGCCTGAAGGGGATGCGCTATGACCTGCTTTTAGATGCTGGGGACTTCTTCCAGGGGACACCAGAGGGAGATTTTACGGGTGGAGAAGCGGTGATTAAAGTAATGAATGAATTAGCCTATGATGCTTTAACCATAGGGAATCATGAGTATGACCAGGGGAATGAGAATGTAAAGCGCCTGGCAAAGATGGCTCACTTTCCATTCTTGAGCGCTAATATCACTGATGAGCGAACAGGGGAGAGGGTAAAATACGCCAAACCATATATCATTAAGGAAATAAAAGGAATAAGGTTTGGAATCTTCGGGATTACTACCTCTACCTCAATCTGTGAGGGTTTAAGGTTTGAACCAGTAATACCTACTGCAAAGGAGTGCCTCAAAGAATTGGAGGGAAAGGTCGCTTACGCTCCAGAGCTTCAGCGACGGAGCGCAGACATTATCATCGCCCTTACCCACTTAGGATTTGATGAAGAGGAAGAGGAGGAGATCACTGATTACCAATTGGCGGAAAGTGTTTCAGGGATAGATATCATCTTTGGCGGCCATTATGAGAGGGAACTCCATCCCCCGGCAATCTCCCCTAAGTATAAGACCATCATCTGCCAGACAAAGGGGCTGGGGGCCTATCTCGGCCGACTCGATTTAGTAATCGATAAGAGAAGAAAAAAAATTTTAAGGCATAAGGGAGAGATCATTACCCTCTGGCAGGCTGAATATCCACCAAATGAGAGAATGGCCTCCTTGGTTGAGGGTGTCACCTCTAAGGTGAGAGGGGAGATGGGTGAGGTAATCGGGGAGGCCCGGGAAGAGATAAGACGGGATCCAGAAGGCCTAAGAGAGTCTAATCTGGGGAACTGGCAGACAGACCTCATGAGAGATTTTGCCGGAACGAATATCGCTTTTCAAAATAGTTTTGGAATAAGGGATGATATCCCAAAGGGAGAGATAACTAAGAAGGATATCTATCAGGTCTCTCCTTTCGGTAATACCCTGGTTACTATGGAGCTTTCCGGAAGAGAGATCTGGCAGATCCTGGAGGAGAGCATGGGCCGGGCAGGAATTCTCCAGGTATCGGGTCTAAACCTGGTCTATGATCCAGAGGAGAAGAGGCTTCTGGAGGTGAAGATAAAGGGAGAGCCTCTTGACTTTGAGAGAACCTATTCTCTGGTGACCAATAGCTATTTAGCCTACAATGAGGAACCCTTCAAGAGAGGAAGGAATGTTAAGGATACGAGAAAGAGATTGAGGGATTTGGAGGAGGAGTATATTAGAGAGAATTCACCGATAGTGGGTCCTGGAATTCAAGGAAGGATCCAGATTCTAAAAAGAGAAAGCAGGGCCTTCTTTTCTCCAGAAAGGGGATATGCTGAAGTAAATCGCAATAAAAAGGTCTTGGTCTGGAACCCGGTGAAGGGGGAGGAAGTAGTAAAACCTGGGGACCTCTCCTGGCCACTCATCGACCTTATAAGGAGAAGTGAAAAGAGCATCGATATTGTCTCATATATCTTCAGTGCTAATACCTGGGAGTATCGGGAATTATTGGCCGCCAATCAGAGGGGGGTGAAGATCAGGCTCTTCTTAGATACCTCTATTAAGGATGACGAAGGAAATCCCATTATCAATCCCCTCATTGAGGAGTTGAAGAACATAAAACCCACCATTGAGACGAAGGTCCTGGATCCAGAAAAGATAGAGAAGGAGATTGGCATCACCTTCCGGACCATGCACGAGAAGTTCGGCATCCTGGATGGCAAATACCTCTTCAACGGAAGTGCCAATATAGAGAGCAAGGCAAATACCCTCTATACTGAGGATAGGTTCTTCTTTAAGAATAACCCGTCCTTAATTAGGGCCTTCCAAGGAGAGTTCGATCTCCTCTGGAGGAACGGAAAGTGGCTGATTAAAAAACAGTGATCAGCGAACAGGCCGCAGGTCACAGGCTGCAGGCTTCAAAAAGCTTGGAGCTTGAGGCTTGTAGCCTGCAGCTCCTTAACTACGAGAGGCAAAATGAGAATGATGAATAAAGGGAAAAAGATAGTATTAGGGCTGTTGATAGGGCTCTTCTTATGTTCCTTAGTTTCTCATGCTAAGGTGGAGGTCTACTTCAATAGCCAGCAGTGCCTGGATGATGTCTTAATTGAGGGCTTCCGAAAGGCGGAGGAGGCAGCCAGAGAAGGCAAAGAGGGAACGATCGATATCTTCATCTTCAGTTTCACTTCCCTGAGGTTAAGGGATGAACTATTACGCATGGCTCGGGATAACCCGAGGTTAAAGATAAGGATACTGGCCGATCTCAGTCAGCTCAAAAGAGGGGAATACCACGTCACCCCAGACATTGAAGATATCATCTCGGGAAGGATGGAGAATTATAAGAGAGTGGCTGAGAGGAGGACGAGTTATATTGAGGATGAACTGAGGAGGGAGAAGAAGTTTGTGAAGACTCTGAACTGGCTGGTGGTGAGATATAGAAGAAAAGCGATACCAAACATTGAGGTGAGATACAAGTGGTATCCGGCCTTCTCCTGGAACTGGGAAAAGAAGGTCCCAGACTATGACCACTTTCATCCTACGGCCTCCATCCTCCATCATAAGGCAGCCATCATCAATGGCCAGATCCTCTTGGTTGGTTCTTATAACTGGTCGGAGTCTGCGGAGATCAAGAATTTGGAGAACCTTATGCTCTTCTCTGGTGGAGAGGAAGAGAGAATAGTAGAAGATTTTAAAGAGGAATTTTTAGCCCTGTGGAATGAGGAGAGCAAATCAGGGAAGGAGTGTAGAAAATTGAGGAATAGGATATTTAGAAGAATAATTAAAGAGCGGGAGGAAGAGAAATGAGCCCCGTTAGAGATGCCCAAAGATATTGGATAGTGAATAAAAAAATAATGAGAAGAATAAAGGAGGTATAAATGAAGTTTCGATTGAGAGGGGAACAGAGGAAATACTTCTTTGTCCAGAAAAGACTCCAGTCAAAGTATATCCTGGTGGCTGTTGTCTGCAGTCTATTGGCTGCTCTTCTGACGGGAGGGATGTATGCTCTCTACTGGTCAATAGCCAACAAGGTCATTATAGGGGAGAATCCTGCCATGTGGGATACTTATCGGGAGGCGAATGTCGTTGCCGGGTGTATCCTGGCCCTCTGGCTGGTACTGGTGACCATTGCCAGTCTCATAACCTCCAATAAGATATTTGGTCCACTGGGTAGGATTCAGAACTATATCAAGAAAGTTAGTGAGGGTAACTTTGAAGAGAGGATAACATTGAGGAAGGGGGATGATCTAATACCCTTAGCCGATGCCCTGAATGAAATGGTAGAGAACCTAAAGAGAAGGGTGAGTAAGTGATTAAAAGAGAGAAATTACTATAACTTTTTACTCTACTTTTAAAGGATAGATTTTATCCAGGGAAAAAGGAGGTATTCAAATGGGAGCACGTTTAATAAGTCTGACGGGTGTTGTGGTTTTATTATTTGTTGCCTGGCTTATGTCCAACAATAAACGGAGAATCAACTATCGCACGGTAGCGGGCGGTTTAGGTATCCAGTTTGCGCTGGGATTTCTCTTGCTTTACTGGGAGCCCGGCCGAAAGGCCTTCGAGTGGCTTGCCACGCTGGTTGTTAATTTTCTAAATTTATCCCTTGAAGGCTCGACCTTCCTTTTCGGAAATCTTGCCAAGAAAGCCTATTTTTTTACCGACCAGTCCACCTGGCCCGGGTTTGGTTTCCAGTTTGCCTTTGTTGTCTTACCTACCATTATCTTTTTCTCGGCCTTCATGTCTATATTGTACTATCTGGGCGTGATGCAGAAAATTATCAAGATTTTGGCACGGATAATGCAGAAGACCATGGGCACCAGTGGGTCGGAGACCCTCTCGGTATCGGCCAACATTTTTGTGGGCCAGACAGAGGCACCACTACTAATCCGTCCCTTCCTGGATAAAATGACTAAATCGGAGCTATTGACCGTTATGGTGGGTGGTTTTGCTACCATTGCCGGTGGCGTACTGGCCGGTTACATCGGCATGGGTATTCCCGCGGGCCATTTGATTGTGGCCTCGGTGATGTCGGCTCCGGCAGCATTGGTAGTAGCCAAGATTATCTATCCGGAAACAGAACATTCTACCACCGCTGGTGACGTGGAGATGCCAAAAATTGAAGCAGGAAGTAATCTAATTGACGCCGCAGCCCGTGGCACCACCGACGGACTGAAACTGGCTGTGAATGTCGGCGCCATGCTCATTGCCTTCATTTCTCTTATCGCTTTCGTGAATTGGGTGCTGGGGTATGCGGATATGCTCATTGATGGACGCCTACTTGGTGGCGTATTGATGGAAAATGGCGAATACAAGGGTTTCGTACCCGGCAGTCTGAAAACTTTCTTTGGCATGTTGCTGGCGCCGCTTGCATTTCTCATAGGCGTGCCCTGGAGCGACGCCGGCAATGTGGGTAACCTGATGGGTATCAAGGTGTCGGTGAACGAATTCGTAGCCTACGCCCGGTTAGGCGAGTATATCAATAGCGGTCTACTTTCAAATAGAGCGCAGATAATTGCCACTTATGCGCTTTGCGGATTTGCCAATTTCAGCTCCATCGGGATTCAAATCGGCGGCATTTCTGCACTAGCTCCGAGCCGCCGAGGCGATTTGGCGCGGTTGGGCTTAAAAGCCATGTTCGGCGGAGCCCTCGCTTCCTGGATTACGGCCACAATTGCCGGCGTAATTATCCCATGATCCCCTATCTCTTAACCATTATTGTTTTAACCAGCGCCATCGGCCGGACAGTCCCTCCGGCGGCAGATGGTAAGCCCTACGAACCATTTGGGGACTAATTGGCCTCAAAATTAAAAAATATTTGACTTTCTAACTTTTTGTATGCTAAGATACTAAAGCAGGCTGCAGGTCACAGGCTACAGGCTCCAAAAGAACTTGAGGCTTGTAGCATGTAGCTTGAGGCGCGACTGAAAGGAGCTAAGAATGGCCCAGGACTATGCCGAGTGGATAGAAAAAGAGGTAAAGGCCTCTGAGGGTCTACAGAAGATTATTGAACGCCTGAAGGGGACAAAGAATCAGAAGTGCCTTATAGTAAGCCATGACGATCCGGATGGGATTGTCTCCTGCATTATCCTGACACGTCTCTTGAATACGTTAGGGGCAGAGGTCGATTATTCCTTCCCCCCTTCCTATATATTGACTAAAGAGCAGTTGGCCTCTGCTATCAAAAAAAGGAGATATAATCTTCTCTTCATTCTGGATAAGGGGACTACCAGCTACTATGATGAACACACTATGATCATAAAGGATATCGTAGTCATCGATCATCACTTCCCCGATCTCCCCGAAGGGCCCCCCAAGAAGTGCCTCTTCTATAATCCGAATGGTGACCCCCAAGCTAAGGATTATATCAGTTGTTCCACCTCTCTTCTCATCCACATGATTGCTACTACCCTGGGTTTAAAAGAAGATTATGATGACTTCCTATGCTTCATCGGTCTGAAGGGAGACTTTGCCATCGATCCGGCAACAGGAGAGGTGAGTAAGTTCGCCCAATCCTTCTATGAGACATATGAGAAGGACTTCAAAAATCTCCTCACTCCCCTGAAGTCCAGGCCCACCATGTTTGATATTACCCAGAGGGAGAAGACCTCCCTTCTCTCCCGCATCACAGAACTTATCCATGGGACCTGTGGAGGGGGTTTCCAGTACTTCTATAACGATCGAGCAAAGTCTTTAAAGGGAGTGGACCAGGTAGATCTGGTCTTCACCTCTCTTTTAAAGTATGGAAGAAAAAATCCCAATATATCGAATCTAAAGAGACTCGATCACTTCTCAGGAGAAATTCCCTATCGCTGGGTCATCCAGCAGCTATATAAATACTATCTAAAGGATTGGGAGAGGGCTACCCATCTCCTGGATTCCACTACCTCCTTAGGAAAGATGGGCCGGGTGGCTATCCATCTCTTCATTGGAGAGATGGTTCCTCTACTTCCCATGGTGGGCTCGGTGAAACTCCATGACCTCACTAAAGATTCTGGAGAGAAGAACGTCCTTCTGGTAATGATCAATAAGGAATCTGATGGGGGAACCCACTTCTCCCTTCGTGCCGCCTCGGATAGGGTACACTGCGGGAAGGTCTGTCATACCTTAGCCAATAGGCTGGTTAGAAAATATGGCTTTCCGAACCTGGTTACCGGAGGAGGACATAGCCGGGCCGCGGAATGCAAGACCCGAACAGCACCTGTTCCCACCTCCTCTGCTGTGCTGGCCTTTTTCAGATTATACGAACAGTTAAGAGACCTCTCTTTGCGGGCGGATAAGAATGGACTTAAAAAGAGGGAGAGAGAGATCGCTATAGAACTGGGTCTGGACTATCTTAAATAACCAATGAACAAGTAACATTGAACAATTTTAATTGTTACTTGTTACTTTTTACTTCCGAGTGAAACGAGGATAAGATGGAGAAAATTAAGATTGGGGTGATCGGGGGAACGGGATTATACGATATCAAGGGCTTAGAGAAGATAAAGGAGGTGAAGCCCTTCACCCCCTTCGGTGAGCCCTCGGATAGCATAATCACTGGCACTTTGGAAGGGAAAAGAGTGGCCTTTTTGCCCCGCCATGCCCGAGGTCATAGGATCATGCCCACAGAACTGAACAATAAGGCAAATATCTATGCCCTGAAATCTCTGGGAGTAGAATGGATCATTGCTTTTTCTGCTGTAGGAAGCATGAAGGAGGAGATCAGACCCCGGGACTTCCTTATCCCCGATCAACTATTCGATAGGACGAAGACTAGGGTTCCCACCTTCTTTGGGGATGGGATAGTGGCCCACATCTCTTTCGCCGACCCCTACTGTCCAACCTTGAGCAAGATACTATATGAAGCGGGCAAGGACCTGGGATATAGGATACATAAGGGCGGAACCTACCTCTGCATCGAAGGCCCAGCCTTCTCTACCCGGGCAGAATCCAGGATATATCGCAGTTGGGGGGTGGAGGTCATTGGGATGACTAACCTCCCAGAAGTAAAGCTTGCCCGGGAGGCAGAGATCTGTTATGCCACCGTAGCCCTGGTTACGGACTATGACGTCTGGCATGTAACAGAAGAGGTGAGCGTTGCGACCGTGTTAAAGAACCTCGAGGCAAATGCTTTAAAAGCTAAGGAACTGGTAAAAGCGGTCATTCCCAGGATACCAGATAAGAGGGAATGTCCCTGTGCCACTGCCTTAGCTAATGCCATCATCACTGAAGGAAATGCCATACCAGAGAAGAGGAAGAAGGAACTGAAGCTTCTGATTGGGAAATATCTGAAGAAATAAAGGTTTACGGTTAACGGTGTACGGTGTACAGTTTTTTACCGCCCGTCCTCCGCAGTAGCAGGCTACTGCTACGGAGGATGGATAAACGGTAAACGGTCAACAGTAAAACCTTGAACGGAGTGAGAGAAAGTGGTTAGAATGGGAAGGAACTTTACTAATCTATTGGAATTGGATTATGTAAGCGAGAAAGATAGAGAGAGATTTAAGAGAGGTGAGATAGATGTCCCGGATTTGGATGCCCTGGCCCAGATAAAGTTCAAGAGGGATATTCCTAAACAGATAGA
>JAUWXM010000059.1 GCA_030616365.1 bacterium
CATGGTGCTTCAACAGATGTCATTGAGGCCTCGGCTAAGGCCTATATCAATGCCCTGAATCGTCTCGTCTATCGGCAAAGATAATGGGTCTCACCATAACAGAAAAGATACTGGCTGGCCATACTAACCGTAAGAGAGTAGAGCCGGGGGAGTTCATCGAGGCCAGGGTAGACATTGCCTTGGGGAATGACATCACTGCTCCCTTAGCCATAGAAGAGTTTAGAAAGTCTGGGGCGAAAAGGGTCTTTGACAAAGAGAAAGTGGTCTTAGTTCCTGATCACTTTACTCCCAATAAGGATGCTCCTTCTGCCCAACAAGCGAAAATCTTAAGGGATTTTGCCAAAGAGCAGAACTTGAAATATTATTTCGATGTGGGAAGGATGGGAATAGAACATGCCCTCCTTCCTGAGCAGGGAATTGTAGGGCCCGGGGATTTAATCATCGGTGCTGATAGTCATACCTGCACCTATGGTGCCTTGGGTGCTTTCTCTACTGGCGTGGGCTCGACAGATTTGGCAGCAGTAATGATTACTGGGAGGCTCTGGTTCAAGGTTCCAGAGACAATAAAGTTCATCTATCGGGGAAAACTAAACAAATGGGTGAGCGGGAAGGACCTCATCCTCTACACTATTGGTGACATAGGAGTGGATGGCGCTTTATATAAAGCCATGGAATTCACTGGGGAAATAATCTTTAATCTCTCTATGGATTCAAGATTCACTATGTGCAACATGGCCATCGAGGCCGGAGCAAAATCAGGGATCATTGTTCCCGACAAAACCACGATGGAATATGTAAAATCACGCATTCCGCATTCCGCATTCCGCATTTCGAATTATAAGAGCGATCCCGATGCCAATTATTGTGAAATAAGAGAATACGACTGTTCAAAGATCGAGCCTCAGGTGGCTTTTCCTCATCTACCCGCAAATACCAAACCAGTAAGCGAAGTAAAAGATATCCCTTTAGACCAGGTAGTCATCGGTTCCTGCACCAATGGAAGAATAGAGGACCTAAGAATTGCTGCCAAAGTTCTGAAGGGAAATAAAGTTCCCTCTTATATGAGACTCATTATTATTCCTGCCACTCAGAATATCTATTTAGAGGCTCTAAAAGAGGGGTTAATTGAAATATTCTTGAAGGCAGGAGGGGTGGTCTCTACACCTACCTGCGGTCCCTGTCTCGGTGGTCATATGGGGGTCTTAGCAGAAGAAGAAAGAGCCTTAGCTACCACTAATAGGAATTTCAAAGGAAGAATGGGCCATCCCAAATCAGAGGTCTATCTTGCGAATCCGGCAGTGGCTGCAGCCAGTGCCATCCAGGGAAGGATCGTCCATCCCCGGGAAGTACTGTAAATGAAACTGAAGGGTGGAGTTCATAAGTTCGGGGATGATGTCAATACCGATGAAATCATCCCCGCAAAGTATCTGATAACTACCGACCCTAACGAATTAGCCAAGCATTGTCTGGAAGGAAGAAACAAGAACTTTGCTAAGAGAGTAAAGCCCGGAGACATCATCGTTACTGGAAGGAACTTCGGCTGTGGAAGTTCCCGGGAGCATGCCCCCTTAGCCATAAAGGGGTGTGGTGTTTCCTGCGTCATTGCTTCCTCCTTTGCCAGGATCTTCTTTAGGAACTGTATCAATATGGGCCTGCCTATACTCGAGAGCAAAGAAGCAGCAAAAGAGGCGAGGCAGAACGACATTTTAAAGGTTGATTTGAGTAAGGGGGAGATTAGAAACATTACTAAAAAGAAGATTTATAAAATTCAACCCTTTCCCAAATTCTTACAGAGAATAATCTCATCTGGTGGACTTTTGAAAGTACCACTGAGAACACAGAGGAAACTGCGGAAGACACAGAGGAAATCAGTAAGAACCCAGAAAACTCTGTGACCTCTGTAAATCTCTGTGAACTCTGTGGTTGCAAGGAGAAAATGATGTATAAGATTGCCGTCATTCCTGGTGACGGAGTAGGACCAGAGGTAATAAGAGAGGGTCTAAAAGTCCTAAAAGCGGTTGGCAAGAAAGAGAACATCAAATTCGAATTTACAAACTATGACTTTGGTGGAGACCGATACCTGAAGACGGGTGAGGTCTTACCAGATTCTGCCCTGGAAGAGATGAAAAAGATGGATGCCATTTATCTCGGTTCTGTGGGCCATCCGGATGTTAAACCAGGGATACTGGAGAAGGGGCTTCTTCTGAAGTTGAGATTTGATCTCGATCAGTATATAAACCTAAGACCGGTGAAGCTCTATCCTGGGGTTGAGACTCCAGTTAAGGATAAGGGGCCAGAAGATATTGACTTCGTGGTAGTAAGGGAGAACACCTCTGGCTTGTATAAAGGAGAGGGAGAGATAAAGGATAAGGGAACAGAAGACGAGGTTGCTACCCAGGTGATGAGATATACCAGAAGGGAAGTCGATCGGTGTCTTAAGTATGCCTTCGAGTATACTAAAAAGAGAAACAAAGAGAAGAAAGTGACCCTCTGTGGAAAGACAAATGTTTTAACCAATGTCTATGACCTATGGGAAAGGGCATTTAATGAGATGGGGGAGAAGAATTATCCAGATATCAAAAGGGACTATGCCCATGTGGATGCCATCTGTATGTGGATGGTGAAGAATCCCGAATGGTTCGATGTCATTGTTACTGGTAATATGTTCGGGGATATCATTACCGATCTGGGTGCCATGGTTCAGGGAGGGATGGGGATTGCTGCTGGTGGGAATATCAATCCTAAAGGGGTTTCTATGTTTGAGCCTATCCATGGCTCGGCACCCAAGTATACGGGAAAGAATGTCATCTGCCCCCTGGCCACCATCGCTGCAGGAGGGATGATGCTTGAGATATTGGGAGAGGAGAAAGGCGCTCAATTAGTTGAAGAAGCAATCATCAAGGCCCTGAAGACAGGGAAGATAAAGAGTCTGGGAGCAGGAAAGATGGGCCTTTCTACCAGCCAAGTAGGGGATCTGGTAGCCAGTTTTGTTTAGATGGAAAAGAAGAGCCCCAGAATAACAGCGGATATTATTATTGAATTAGAAAATAGGGGAATTGTTCTCATCAAAAGGAAGAATCCTCCTGTGGGCTGGGCTCTTCCTGGTGGCTTCCTGGACTATGGAGAGAGTTTGGAGGACTGTGCCATAAGGGAGGCGAAGGAGGAGACCTCCTTAGATGTAGAACTAAAGGGACAGTTCCATACCTATTCTACCTTAGATAGGGATCCCAGGTGGCATACAATAACCACAGTCTTTGTTGCTTCTGCTTCGGGTATACCAGAGGCCTTTACCGATGCCTCTGAGGTTGGAGTATTTAAAAGAAACGAAATACCAAAGGATTTAGTCTTTGACCATAATAAAATTTTAGAAGATTACTTCAAGGCAAAAGACCGAGGGAAATTCTAAAAAAGCTTCTTTTTTGGTTACGTTTAAGGGTTACGGTTAGGAGGCCCGTATCGGTAACGTTAGGGGGTTAGGTAATGACGTAACCGTAACCGAAAGACGAAACGGGCATCGTTACCTTAACCGAATTCCGCTATACTTTAAAGGCAAAGGAGCCTGAACATGGAGAAATATAACACAGCAGTGGTTGGGGCAACAGGGGCTGTTGGTCAGGAGATGATTAAGATATTAGAGGAGAGGAGCTTCCCCATTAAAGAGATTAAACTCTTGGCCTCTAAGAGATCAGCGGGAAAGAGATTAAAGTTCAAGGATAAAGATGTAATTGTAGAAGAATTGACCCCTGATTCCTTTAAGGATGTAGATATTGCCCTATTCAGCATTGGAGCAGAGATTAGTAAGAAGTTTGCTCCCATTGCTGTCAAAGCAAAGACAGTGGTTGTTGACAATAGTAGCGCCTGGAGAATGGATTCCGGGGTTCCCTTAGTCGTTCCAGAAGTAAATCCTCTCGCCTTAGAGAAGCATAAGGGAATCATCGCCAATCCAAACTGTTCCACCATTCAGATGGTAGTAGTGCTAAAGCCATTGCACGATGCTGCTAAGATTAAAAGGATTGTGCTCTCTTCCTATCAGTCTGTCTCTGGCTGGGGAAGGGAAGCTATGGAGCAACTCCATCAAGAAACAGTTAGCCAGTTAGCCAGTTGGCCAGTTAGCCAGTTCAAAACCGGAAAACCGGAAAACCGGCAGACCGGCAAACGAGTTTTGCCTTACCAGATTGCTTTTAATGTAATACCTCAAATAGATGATTTTATAGAGAGTGGTTATACTAAGGAAGAGATAAAGATGGTGAATGAAACCAGAAAGATAATGGAGGATGATTCTATCCAGATAACCGCTACCTGTGTGAGGGTCTCGGTCTATATCGGCCACTCCGAAGCCATAAATATCGAGACAGAGAGCAAATTGACCGCCAAAGAAGCAAGAGAGATACTATCCCAAGCCCCAGGAGTAGTTGTCATCGATGATCCGAAAGAATCGAAATATCCCATCCCTATCGATGCCGCAGGAAAGGACGAAACATTCGTGGGCCGTATAAGAGAGGATGAATCGATACCCAATGGCCTCAACCTCTGGGTGGTCTCGGATAACCTAAGAAAAGGTGCCGCCCTCAACACCATCCAGATCGCCGAACTTTTGATAGAGAAGGGACTGATTTAAAAATCAAAAAGCAGAAGAGAGGTCAACCGCGCAGGAGCTTTTAGAGCTTCTGCTTTTTCATTAGAAGAGACAGTATGCAGAATATAAGGCTTACTATTGAATATGAACTTACCAATATCAAAAGGGTATAACCAAATGAAAGAAAATAAAAAGAGAAATGCTATTTTTGTAGTTATTTTGCTCGCTATTCTAGTTTCGATTATCACCTGTCGTAAAAAACCAAAAGAAGCGGAATATGCTCCAAAAACTGCAAATCAATCTGAAGAAGAGTCTTTCTTAGGCCAAAATTTAGATTTATTAGAAAATTCCAATGGAAGGATTGTATCTTCTATATTATTTAAAATCGAGTCTAAATACAGCGATAGAGTGGAATGTTATAGGATAAGATATCTAAGTGATGGATTAGAAGTGGTTGCTTTTTTAGTAAAACCGAGACATAAAAATTATAGATATCCGGCAATGATCTATAATCATGGAGGAAATCGAGAATTCGGTAAAATTAACATTAGGACACTAAAATATTTATCTTATCTTTCATCTAGGGATTATGTGGTTGTCGCTTCTCAGTATAGGGGAAACGATGGTGGGCAGGGAAAAGAAGAATTTGGTGGTAGTGATGTAAATGATGTACTGAATTTAATACCTATGTTAGAAAGCCTCCCCTATGTAGATCCTGATAAAATAGTAATGTTAGGTTATTCAAGGGGTGGCATGATGACTTATTTAGCGATAAAAGAAGGTGCGAAACTTAAAGCCGCTTGCGTTGTAGGCGGCATTACTGATCTCATTCAGTGGTATGACGAAAGAGAAGATGTGAGGGAAAAGGTTCTAGAAGAATTGATCGGGGGGTGGCCGAAGACAAAAGAGATAGAATACAAAAAGAGGTCTGCTTATTACTGGCCTGAAAAAATAGATGTTCCTGTGTTAATTCTTCATGGCGAAGATGATTGGAGAGTAAAGGCCAGTCAAGCAAAAAAGTTGGCTGACAAACTTAAAGAATTGGGAAAAACGTATGAACTTGTAATTTATCCCAGAGGGAGCCATAGTTTGAAAGAATATGCTGAGGACAAACATCGTAGAATCTTTGAATGGTTTGTAAAATATCTGCAATAAACTTACTGAATTGTCATACCGACAGTTTTAGTATTATTCTTTTTTGTGTTGACAAATAGGAAGGAAGGGGTGTATACTAGAAAAACATAAGGAAGGAGTTGGTGATATGAATTTAGGTGAGTTATTCTATAGTGCATATGGTCCTTCTGTCAGGATTTCGATTCGCTCACTCATTGCAGCAGCAGCAGCCCTTACCGCCTTTTTTGTATTTGGTCTCTCCTTTGCCCTAAAGGCCCAGCGCAGGCGGATTACTACCGGAATGAAGGCTCTGGTAGGAGAGATTGGCTCCGCCGCTACCAACCTTAATCCTAAGGGAAGAATATTTGTGCATGGTGAATACTGGAATGCCCAATCCTGTGAGGGGGTGATTAAGAAAGGTGAGGAGATAGAAGTGGTAGACGTAGAGAGATTAAGATTAAAAGTTAAAAAACAAAAACCAGAAGAAGGAGGTGCTTAAATGCCAGGAATTACCATCCTCGTAATTGCTATCGTCATCTTGGCCAGTGCTATCAAGGTTTTCAAGGAGTATGAGAGAGGGGTTATTTTCAGACTGGGACGCGTAGTGGGAGCGAAAGGCCCGGGACTCTTCTTCATTATCCCGGTAATAGACAAAGTAGTAAAGATCAGTCTACGTACGCAGACTTTTGATGTTAAACCACAAGAGATTATCACTAAGGACAACGTTCCCATGAAGGTCAATGCCGTGGTCTATTTTCGGGTAGTGGATCCCAATAAGGCAATTGTGGAAGTGGAGAATTACCGCATGGCTACCCTGCAGATTGCCCAGACCACCCTGCGGGGGGTATTGGGCCAGGCGGAACTGGATGAGTTATTGACCGAAAGGGATAAGATTAACCAGAAATTGCAGCAGATTATCGATGGCCAGACCGATCCCTGGGGAATTAAGGTCAGTATCGTGGAAGTCAAAGAGGTAGAGTTGCCCGATACCATGAAGCGTGCCATGGCCCGACAGGCCGAGGTGGAAAGAGATAGAAGGGCCAAGATCATCAACGCCCAGGGTGAGTTTCAGGCAGCGGAGAAGTTGTCCCAGGCGGCAAAGATTATTGGGGAGTATCCGGCAGCTATCCAGTTGAGATATCTTCAGACCCTCTCTGAGGTGGCCTCGGAGAACAACTCGACCACTCT
>JAUWXM010000027.1 GCA_030616365.1 bacterium
TCTATCTTTATGGTCTTGGTCATCTTCCCGTCTTCTCTAAACGAGCGAGAAGTTCTTCTACTCGAAGTCTGACAAAATCCTTGGTCTTCTTCAGGGTCTCGTTCTCATTCTTGAGTTTAGTAACTAATGCCAGGAGCTTTCTAATTTTCTCTTCCAATCTATCCAGATCGCTCACTTTCTGATCCTCGCCTTTAGTCTCTTCTCCAGCCCCAGAGAGATCCTCTGGTGAAGCCTCTTAATCTCCTCATCCTTAAGCGTCCTATTCTCTGCGCGATAGGAGATGGAGTAGGCCAATCCCTTATGGCCGGAGGGGATCTGGGTTCCCCGGTCGAGATCGAAGAATTTGACCTCCTCCACCAGCTCCCCTCCCAGGGAATAGATGGTCTGGACAAGCTCCTCAGAAGTAATCTTCTCCGGAAGAGATAAGGCGATGTCCCGGACAATGGCCGGATACTTAGGAAGTTCTCGGAATCTCTTCTCCCTTCTCCCTAAAAGGAATTCTCTTAGGTCAAGTTCGAAGACCAAGGCCCTTTCTTCTATCCCGAAGCAGGAAAGGACATTGGGATTCATCTCTCCCAGAAGGCCTACCCTCTTATCAGCAACCAGAACCTCTCCTCCCCTTCCAGAAAGAAGAAAGGGCAAGGAAGTAGAACCGATCCGGGGAGATATAATGGCCAGTTCTTCGCAGAGGGCCTCCAGGATTCCCTTCAGGTCATAGAGATCGCCTTCGCCAGAGAGAAGTGCTCCTAAGGCCATCTGCTCCTTCTTAGGAGAGAAGACGCGGCCCAGTTCAAAGACCTTTACAATGGAATTCCCCTGATTGAGGTTATGAATAAGATTATTAAGTAGTCCCGGAATGAGGCTGGGTCGCATGATATTTTGCCGCTCAGTCAAGGGGTTAATTAGTTTGATGATTTCACGAGGAGCAAAACTCATCCTCTTCCCCTCCTCAAGGGAGATGAAGCCATAGTTGACCACTTCTCTCAGGCCGCAAGTAACTAGGGTTTTTCTAACCTTAGAAACCAATTTCTCGAAAGGTTCTTGGGAATAGGAAGCTATTCTCCCCTCAGGCAGGATGGAAGGGATCCTGTGGTAGCCGTGTATTCTGGCAATTTCCTCAATTAAATCAATCTCTCTGGTAATCTCCCTTCTATAAGAGGGAACTTCAACGCTTCTCCCTTTTATTTTAAACCCTAATTTCTTTAGTATTCCTTTTATTTGGTTCCAGGAGAGTCGGGTCCCCAATAGAACATTGACTCTCTCTTTCCTTAAGATTATTCTCTTAGGTTTCCTGGAAAGAAGATTTTTATCAACGAATGCTATCTCTTCCCCACCAGCCAGTTCGAGAATTAGATCCCGCGCCCGCCGGGAGGCAGTAAGCACTCCCTGGGAGTCGACATCCCTCTCAAACCTATAGGATGATTCAGTGAAGAGGTTTAGCCTCTTTGTTCCTCTCCTCACGACTATGGGGTCAAAATAGGCGCTCTCTAAGAGGATGTTCTTCGTTTTATTGGTGACCTGAGTAGCCTCTCCCCCCATAATCCCAGCCAGGGCAATTGCTCTCTTGCCATCTGCGATGACCAGGATACTCTTATCCAATATTCTTCTTCTACCATCGAGAGTAGTTATTCTCTCTTCCTCCTTCGCCCTACGCACAACTATCGTCTTCTCTTTTATCTTATTTAAGTCGAAGGCGTGGAGAGGCTGACCGGTTTCAAATAATATATAATTGGTAATATCAACCACATTGTTAATGGGCTTTATTCCCATACTCTTCAGGCGTTCTTTTAGCCATAAAGGAGAAGGTTTGATTCTGACATTCTTAATTACCCGGCCAGTATAACGGGGGCAGCCCTTCCTATCCTTTATCTCTACCTTGATAATACCTTTTTGCTTTTTATCTTTTTCACTTATCCTGGGTGGTCTCAAGGGTCTATTGATTAGAGCCGATACTTCTCGGGCAACTCCGATGATGCTGGCACAATCCCCCCGATTGGTAGTAAGGTCAAGTTCCAGAATGGTATCATTGCCAGACTTCTGGATATGACTTACTTCCACCCCCGCCATAGTTAATCTATGGGCTAATTCCCGGGGAGGCAATTTAACATCAATATATTCTTTCAACCAACTAAGAGGAACCTTCATTTTTTATTTCCTTAGATTGTATAAAACTAACCCATTATTTTTTCTCTAGAGTAGTTGTATTCTCCGTCTTCACAATGTCAAAGTCACTAACGTTGATTTTGACAGAAGCAGACTTTCTTGAAGCTAAGATTTCTTCATCTTCAGGCTTTTTATAAACACCAATCTCCCTTTTGAGCGAAAAGTCTACTGATTGTTTGGGAAGTATGAATCCCAATGAATGCAACCATTCATTTTCCACATCTATGAGGTTTCCTTGCACGTCGTAAAAAGATGCGTTCACTTTGATTGATTTTAAAGTCTTATCTGAATTGTTTACAATTGTCCCTATAACTTTTTCTTTTGTTGGCCAAGACGAGGGAACTGTCTTAACGTTTATAACTTCTAAAAGTTTAAGAGTATTAAGTTTCTCAAGTGCTTTCTTTTCGCTCTCCTGACCTATCTGCATAAACGAGCTTGTTATCTCACTAGTAATTTCTTCAAACCCTTGTTTAATTTTAGGCGCGGTAAAAGAGAACATTGCAACTGTTACTAAAGGCCATATGGTTAAAGCAATACTAACAACAACGAGTGGACTATTTAACGCTTCCCAGATATATTTTCTAGCTGATTTGTTCATAATAATTTCTCCTTTTACTTTGAATTTTTATTCGTGTAGATTCGCGTCTATCTAATGGGCGAAGTATCCGCGTAGCCGTGAGTGGTATATTCTGCGCCGTGCTGTACCTCTCATGGCTAATCGCATCTATTCCTTCTCAAAGTCACAGCGGGACAAAATCGTTTCGATGAACTCTTGCTTACAGTTCTTCTCCCAATCAATATCAGTCAGATATCTGATGAAGTCATAAAACATGATCAAGTGAAGCGGTTCCCGGCGCTTGAAATCGCCCAAGTAGGAGTCAAGGAAGGACATGCCCACACCAGCAACGATCACCTTTCCCTTGCCGAATTGTTTTGCTTTTGCGATAGACTGGCCATTGATCAGAAGAAGGGTAACCGCATCCGGTCCCCGCCCACCCAGTGGCAACTGCACCTGAACAGGCTTGCCAAAACTAATGATGTTCTGGTCGGGCGCGACCTCAGCCTTGCCAGCTCGTTCTGATATTTTGTCCAATTCAAACAAAAGTCCGAATTCCTTGACGAGTTCGTTCCCGGCTTTGCTCATCTTGCCACCGCCATCTTTCCGGTCACAACCTACCACAAGAAGAGAACCGCCCTGCTCAACGTACTCACGCACAGCAGAAAGTTCCGATTTTAAGTAGGACCGAAAGCTCGGCCAGCCTGCCCAATAGTAGTGGATGATGAGGAGATCGATGGATTTCAGCCGGTCCATAGTTAGTAAGTCGCGTTCATTAACTTCCACCTCGAAACCAGCATTTTCAAGTAACTCCTTCGTCATATACTGTGAGTGGTTGTACCTTCCCCATCCTTTGATGTGGCCGGCGCTGTGGTTCAAGTCAATCATGACCTTTTTTCCATTTGCGGCAACAGGTTCAGGGTCCTCAATGGCAAAAATCTCCACAGGATCGATGGTTTCGATATCGCCCATAAACTTTCCATGCTTATCATAGACGGACACAGACCATTGATATCGTCCTGGGATAATGTTCTCTTTTTCAAGATGCAGAGAATTCGTTACGGGTTCAAAACTTCTTGCAGGCCGACTGCCCCGCACGCCTGTTATCTGAACCACATACTTGCCCGCGTCCTGTATAAGAGGCCAGGTAAGCAAAATAGGATATTGTCTTTTCCTATCCGTCTGGAGTTTTTTCCAAGTACGCGGATTTCCTCCGCAACCGTATTTTTTGACCTTCCAAACTTCTATGGGCTGTGGTATATTTCTTGCTGCTTCATAGTCACGACCTTCACGGACAACCTCTTGTTTCACAGCTGGACGGATAATCTCTCGCTTGGCACAACTGGTTAGACCTATAAGGCTAATAACAGCAAGGCAGGTAGAAATTACAATGCATTTGCTTTTCATAACTTATTCCTCCTATGCATGGCGTATCACTCTGTATATGCGAACTTTTGTTTCTGCCTCTTTGGTGGACAAGGCCAGGCAAATATGGCGGCGTTAACGCACTTCGCATAACGCACATTAAAACTGCCTCAAGAACCTCAGGTCGTTCTCGAAGAAGAGTCTCATATCAGAGATATTATATTTGAGCATGGCGATTCTCTCTATTCCCACGCCGAAGGCAAAACCGGTATACTTCTCAGAGTCATAGCCTACCGCCTTAAAGACGGAAGGGTCGATCATCCCGGAGCCCAAGATCTCAAGCCACCCGGTTCGCTTACAGACCGAGCATCCCTTTCCCTTACAGATGAGACAACCGATGTCCACCTCGGCGCTGGGCTCGGTATAAGGGAAGAAGGAGGGTCGGAAGCGAATGGGGGTCTTGGGGCCAAATAATTCGTTCAGGAAGACTTCTAATACTCCTTTTAGGTGAGAGAAGTTCACTCCCTCATCGACCATGAATCCCTCTACCTGATGGAACATGGGTAAGTGGCTGGCATCCACTGCCTCATACCTGTATACCTTACCCAGAGAAATGACCCGAATAGGAGGTTTCTCCTTCTCCATAACATGTATCTGAACGGGAGAGGTATGACTCCTCAGTAAAGTATTCTTGGTGAGGTAGAAAGTATCGAGCATTCCCCGAGCAGGATGGCCGGGAGGCATATTGAGGGCCTCAAAGTTATAATAATCAGTCTCTATCTCTGGCCCTTGGACAATGCGAAAACCCAATCTGGAAAAGATTCCCGTGACTTCATTTAAGACCTGGGTTATGGGATGGAGCCCACCCAGGGGGGGCTTCTTTCCCGGAAGGGTGAGATCAAGGGAAGGCAGGGCCTGTCTCTCTTTAAGTCTCCCTCTCTTTTCTTCTATCTCTCGGCTTAAGTCTTTTTTTATTTCGTTTGCCAGTCTTCCTAACGATGGCCGCTCCTCTCTAGGTAAATCCCCTATCTTTTGGATAAAAAGAGTAAGGGGGCCTTTCCTTCCCAGATACTTTACCCTCAGAGCCTCTAATTCCTCAAGGGTTTTGGCCTTCTTTAAGGCTTCTTCTGCCTCTTTTTGAATTTTTAAAAGTCTCTCTTCCAACTCCTACCCCTCCTTGCTGGAAAGCTTTTTAAGTTTTGCCAGATGCTCGTCCTTACCAATGACCACTAAGTGATCCCCCTTCTCAATCCTATCCTCTGCCTTGGGAGCAATATTGACAGTCTCCACAAAGTCTGTCTCGCCCGTCTTGGTGAGATGGGGAACCTTTTTCTTTATAGTGATCATATTTGCCCCATACTTCGCCCGAATATCAAGGTCTCTTACCGTCTTTCCCACAAAGGCCTTTGGGGCAACGATCTCCATGATGCTGTGACCCGGAGCTAATTCTATCTGCTCCAGGACACTGGGGGTAACCAGGATCTGGGCCAGCCGCTCACCCATCTCCCTCTCAGGGAAGATGACCTTATCTGCTCCGATCTTCTGCAGTATCCTTCCATGGCGCGCATTCAAGGCCTTGGCCACTACCTCCTTTACTCCAATCTCCTTTAACAAGAGGGTAATTAAGATGCTCGCCTGGATATCTCCACCGATGGCCACTATGGCAACATCCACATCCTCGATCCCCACCGCCCTCAGGGCTTTCTCATCCGTAGCATCGAGTTGGACCGCCTGAGCAGCCAAATCGCCCATCTCAGCCACCTTTTCCTCATTCTCGTCAATGGCCAGCACCTCATGCCCCTGGTCAATCAGGGTTCGAGCAACGCTTGAACCGAACCTTCCCAGACCAATTACCGCAAACTGTCTCGCCATAATCAAACCTCCCTTATCCTATCATTACTCTCTCTTCCGGATACTTATATAATGGTGCATACTCCCTCTGACCCATTGCCACAGCAATGGTTAAGGGTCCGATCCTTCCCACAAACATGGTAATGGTGATTATAATCCGTCCCAGATTAGAGAGGGTATCGGTTATTCCCATTGATAATCCAACCGTGCCAAAGGCAGAAAAGACCTCAAAGAGTACCTTGATAAAATCCTTTTTCTCTATAAGTAAGAGAAGGAAACTTGATAGTATTACCAGACCAACCGAGAGACCAACAATGGTCAAGACCTTCCTGATGGTTACCCAGGGTATGGTTCTCCTGAAGAGACTGACCTCCCTCTTTCCCCGAAACATGGCAAGTAAACTGGTTAAGAAGACGCAGAAGGTGCTAGTCTTTACTCCTCCTCCTGTGGAGCCGGGTGAGGCGCCGATGAACATTAAGATCATTAATAGGAAGAGGCTTGCCCCTCTCATCTGGCTAATAGGTAAGGTATTGAAGCCTGCTGTCCGGGGAGTAATGGCCTGGAAGGCAGCTCCCAGTATCTTTCCTCCTACAGGGAGAGTACTTAGAGTATTATTCCTCTCTAAGAAGAAGATGAGAGGAATAGCTATGACAATGAGAAAGAAAGTGGTGGCTAAGACTACCTTAGTATGAAGGCTCAAGGCTCCCTTCCCTTTGGGGCGATATCTCTTCAGGTTGGATAGAACAGTAAACCCCAATCCACCGAGAATGATCAAGGAAAGCATTATGATATTTATTGCGGGATCGCTTCTATAGCCCACCAGGCTATCTCTAAAGAGGGAAAATCCGGCGTTGCAGAAGCCAGAGATGGCATGGAATATAGCATGATATCCAGGATAACTAATACCCGTCCCTCTCCACTTCAGATAGAAAAAGATGGCTCCCAATCCCTCGATGCTCAGGGTCAGGATAATGACATACTTTAAGAGAACCCTTATTCCCCCTAAAGTGGAGTGCTTCAATGCCTCCTGAACGACCATCCTCTCCCGCAGAGAAATCCTCTTCCCGATCATGAGGCCAAATAATGTGGCCATGGTCATGATCCCCAAGCCACCGAACTGAATGAGCGCCAGGATGACCAGTTGGCCAAATAAGGAGAAGTAACTTCCGGTATCGACTACTTTAAGACCCGTGACACAGGTGGCACTGGTTGCAGTGAAGAGGGCGTCGACAAAGGGAAGCCTCTGGCCATGGGCCGTGCTTAGAGGTAGGGAGAGGAGAATGGTCCCTATGGTAATAGCGATCAGAAAGCCCAGGGCAAGGATCTGGGCCGGATTCAGTCTCTGTCTCGCCATGTCATTTACCCTGGTTCTTCTTGGCTAAAGCAACGAGCTGGGCAAAGGCACTGGGGTCGTTTATTGCCAGATCCGCCAGTATCTTGCGATTCAATTCTACCTTTGCTTTGCGCAATCCATTAATAAACCTATTATAACTTATCTCCTGGCTGCGGCAGGCAGCATTTATCCTTGCAATCCAGAGCCTCCTGAAGTCCCTCTTTCTTCTCTTCCGATCTCGATAAGCATAGACTAGAGATCGGGTCACTGCTTCTTTTGCCGTTCTATAAAGTCTACTCTTTGCTCCGTAATACCCCTTTGCAGCCTTTAGTATTCTCTTCTTCTTCCTCTTCCTGGCTGGAGCATACTTTGTTCTTACCATCTCAACCTCGCTAACGCTCGGAGTAACCAGTGACCAGTGACCAGTAAAGAATACATAATTGAAAACTGTAACTGTAAACTATGAGTGCACATTGCATTCATCCGTAGGGGATTAATCTTCTGATATTTTTCACATCGGTCTTATGAACGAAACCGGGCTTTTTAAGGCTTCTTTTTCTCTTGGCACTCTTCTTAGTCAGAATATGGCTCTTATAGGCCTTCTTTCTCTTAATCTTTCCCTTCTTAGTTAACTTGAACCTCTTGGCTGCTCCCCGCTTGGTCTTTATCTTAGGCATCTTCTTCCTCGCTTCGCTCAGAGTAATCGGTAAATAATAACCAAGATACAAGAGACAATACCCAATGCGCTGCGCTATCATTGGAGAGAGCATAAATAATTAAGCATTGGCCAAACAAATTCCAATATCCAAATTCAAAATTCAAAACAGTTTGGTAATTGGTTATTGGTGATTGGTGATTGTTTGCCCGTCCTCCGCAGTAGCAGTGCAACTGCTACGGAGGATGGATATCTTGTTTCTTGGTGTTTGTATCTTATCTACTCTTCTGCTCTTCTACTTTATTATTTTGGTTTGAGAACCATGGTCATGTTGTGGCCCGCCAGTTTTGGGCTTTTTTCTACTGCTGATATCTGATTTGTCTCTTCAATCAATCTATCTAAAAGGCGCCGGCCCAGCTCGGGATGGGAGACCTGCCTCCCTAAAAACATGATGGTCACCTTGACCTTATCCCCTCTCTCCAAGAATTTCAGGGCCAGGCGTTTTTTCACCTGGTAGTCATGCTCCCCGATCTTGATGCGCATCTTCACTTGTTTAATTTCATAGGTCTTTTGTCTCTTTCTCGTTTCCCGTTGTTTTCTTTCTTGTTGGTATTTAAACTTCCCATAATCCATTACCCGACAGACAGGGGGAGAGGCCTGGGGAGCGATCTCTATTAAGTCTAAACCTTCTCTTCGCGCAATCTCCAGGGCCTTTCCTATATCCATGATCCCCAGCTGCTTACCCTCTTTACCAATTACCCTTACCTCTTTGGCCGCGATGGCCTCATTTATCCTCAACTCTTTTTTAATCTTTTCTCCTCCTTACATTAAAAAATTTGGATGGCAAAAGCCATCCTTTTCATATCTAAACCCTACGCGCAGTCCTTTTGGGACGCCCCGTAAAGTCCTTCTGGACCACGGGGCAGTCCCGCGATCCCGATTGCATCGGGATTTTGCGGGACGCGGTAAGGTGAGAAGCAGATAGCTTCCGCTTTACTAAAATTTTATCACTCTTTCTTTTTAATTGCAAGAGAAATTCTTCTGATGAATCTATCTATCTTTATCTCTCCCAAATCCTCTTCGCTTCTCAACCTCAAGGAGAGGGTATTATTCTTTACTTCTTTATCTCCCATGATGAGCATATAGGGGACCTTCTCTATCTGGGCCTCTCGGATCTTTTTGCCGATCTTCTCGTTCCGGCTGTCTAACTCCACTCTCAGATTCTCTTTTTCCAACCTCTTCTTTACCTTTAAAGCATACTTAAGATGGCGATCTGCGATGGAAAGGATTTTCACCTGAACTGGAGAAATCCAGACAGGGAAGGCTCCTCCGTAATGCTCAATCAAGACTCCTAAGAACCTCTCTATGCTTCCCAATAAGGCCCGATGAATCATGACGCATCTATGCTTCCTACCGTCTTTTCCAGTATAGGAGAGGTCGAATTTCTCCGGGAAGTTAAAGTCCACCTGAATGGTGGAACACTGCCAGAGCCTCCCTAAGGCATCCGAGATCTGGATATCTATCTTCGGTCCATAGAAGGCCCCCTCACCAGAGGCAATCTCATACTCTAATTTACTCTCCTTTAGCGCTTCTTTTAAGGCTTTTGTGGCATGCTCCCAGTTTTTCTTACTTCCAATACAATCCTCTGGCCGGGTAGATAGAATGAGCTTATAGCCGAAGCCGAAGGTCTTCAAAATATCTAAGGCGAAGGAGACCGTATCCTCTATCTCTTTCTTAAGTTGATTTGGAGTACAGAAGATGTGGCCATCATCCTGGGTAAAGCCTCTGGCTCTCATCAAGCCGTGCATTACTCCCGATCTTTCGTGCCTGTAGACCGTTCCCAATTCAAAGTATCTTATGGGCAGGTCCTTATAACTTCTGGTTTTGCTCTTATAGATCAGGACATGGCCCGGACAGTTCATGGGCTTTATAGCATACTCCTGCTTTTCAATCTTGAAGAAGTACATTAATTCCCGATAGAAGTCATAGTGGCCGGATTTCTTCCATAAGTCTATCTTATATATGTGAGGAGTAATGACCGATTGATAGCCTCTCTTTTTATGCTCCTCTTCTATAAAATTCTCAATTATTCTCCTTAAAGTAGCCCCCTTTGGGTGGTAGATGACCAGTCCGGCTCCGGCTTCATCGTGGAAACTAAATAAATCTAAAGACTTTCCTAATTTTCTGTGGTCTCTTCTCTTTGCCTCTTCAATCCTCTTGAGGTGTTTATCCAATTCTCCTTTAGTAGAGAAGGCTGTGCCATATATCCTCTGGAGCGTGGGATTAGTCTCTTTCCCTCTCCAATAAGCACCGGCGATGGAGGTGAGTTTAAAGGCCTTTATTTCTTTGGTGCTCTTTATATGAGGTCCTTTACAGAGATCAATGAAATCTCCCGTAGTATAGAAACTTATCCTCTTTCCTTTGAGCCCTTTAAGAAGTTCTAACTTAAATCTCTCCTTATCTTTCTTTAATAACTCTTGAGCCTGGCTCCGGGATAGCATCTTCTTCTTGAAAGGTAAAGCCCTCTTTATAATCTCCGCCATTCTCTTCTCTATTCTCTTCAAATCCTCTGGGGTAAAGGGTTCTCTCTTTTCAAAATCATAATAGAAACCGTCAGAAATTGCAGGACCTATCCCTAACTTTACTTTGGGAAAGAGTTCTTTAACCGCTGCAGCTAAAATATGAGAAGTAGAATGTCTCAGAGTATCAGGGTCTCTTTTCGCCATTATTGCTCCTATGAAGATGAGTGGTGGGCGGTACTGGATTTGAACCAGTGACCTCTTGCATGTCAAGCAAGCACTCTAACCAACTGAGCTAACCGCCCATGGTGCCGAGGGCCGGAGTCGAACCGGCACGCCCTTTAAAAAGGCGAGGGATTTTAAGTCCCTTGCGTCTACCAATTCCGCCACCCCGGCAGTAGAGGTGCGGGTGGGAATTGCACCCACGAATAACGGTTTTGTCCCGCCTTTACATATCTAATGTGGAGGCGGCGATCGGAATTGAACCGATGAATAACGGTTTTGCAGACCGCTCCCTTAACCACTTGGGTACGCCGCCATAGTATCGGCGGGATCCCGCCAAATGCGGGGCAGACCGCTCTCTTAACCTCTTGGGTACCGCGCCCTATTGGAGCGGGCGAGCGGAATCGAACCGCCGTCACTAGCTTGGCAAGCTAGCGTAATAACCACTATACGACGCCCGCAAAAATTTCCTTTGGGAAATTTTTATCCCGAATCCTCTTTCGGGGTGAGGGACGTTAAAAGGCCTCTTGCCCTTTTAGGGCTCGAGGTCATTCCTCGCTGTCACTCGGAATGGTGCGGACGAGAGGATTCGAACCTCCACGAGACAACTCCCACTAGCCCCTCAAGCTAGCGCGTCTACCAATTCCGCCACGTCCGCATATCTTCGCCCAAAATTATTTACTTTCGGGGGTTTTCTCCGGGATGGTCTCTACTGCTGGCTCTTTCTCCATAACAGAGGCTCTCTTTTTAGAAGAGAGAACGGCTAAGGTCAGAGAAGTAATCATGAAGAGGATGGCTAAGGTAGTAGTGAATCTCGTTAGAAAGGTTCCTGCTCGGCTACCAAAGGCGGTCTCAGTTACTCCCCCAAAGGCTCCCCCCAAACCTCCCCCTTTAGCCGACTGCGTGAGGACGATGAAAATCAATAAAATACTCGCTGTGATATGGATCCCCAGAATTAGATTAATCATATCTGCCCCTTTTCACTTAAAGCCACTACTCCAGGAAGTTTTTTCCCTTCCAAGAATTCTAGCGAGGCTCCTCCGCCAGTAGAGACGTGATTCATCTTGTCTGCCAGTCCTATCTTTGCGATGGCGGCTGCGGAATCCCCTCCCCCAATAACCGTGGTGGCCTTTGATTCTGCCAGAAGTTTAGCAATGGCAAACGTCCCTTTACTGAAGGGCTCGATCTCAGATATTCCCAGGGGTCCATTCCATAGAATGGTCCTTCCTTTATTTATAGCATGGCCGAACTTGGTGATGGTTGCTGGTCCGATGTCCACCGCCTGCCAGTCGGGGGGGATGCCCAGGCGTTGAACGACCTTAACTTTAGCATCGGTTGCTATCTTATCCGCCACTACATGGTCGATGGGAAGAAGAATGGGGATCCCCTTTCTTATGGCCTCGATCAGTATCTCCTTGGCCAGTTCTATCTTGTCCTCCTCTACTAAGGACCTACCGATCTCTACCCCTCTGGCCTTGAAGAAGGTATAGGCCATCCCTCCCCCAAAGATGAAGATGTCTACCTTACCAAAAAGGTTTTTAATTACCCCGATCTTCGTCGATACCTTTGCCCCTCCCAGGATGACGATGAAAGGCCTCTCGGGATTAGAGAGCACTTTTCCTAAATACTCAATCTCTTTTTTCAATAGGTAGCCGCAGGCAGAAGGGAGGAATTTAGTCACCCCCACGGTTGAGGCATGTGCTCGATGGGCGGTACCAAAAGCATCATTGATGAAGATATCTGCCAGGTTGGCTAACTGCTTTGCAAATTCTGGGTCGTTTTCTTCCTCTTCTTTGTGAAATCTAAGGTTCTCTAAAAGTATTACCTCGCCCCCTCTCAATTCGGAAACTGCTTTCTTTACCTCTTCTCCAACGCAGTCATTAAGCTTCTTTACCCTCCTCTTAAGCAGTTTTTCCAATCTCTCTGCTACCGGGATTAGGCGAAGCTCTTCTTTTATCTCTCCTTTTGGCCGACCGAGATGGGAGATGAGAATGGCTTTCCCTCTCTGTTCCAGGACCCTTCTTATGGTTGGAAGGGAGGCCCTGATGCGGGTATCATCCGTGACCTTCCCTTTATCTAGGGGAACGTTGAAGTCCACTCTGATTAGGACTCTCTTGTCCTTTAAGTCCAGATCATCGATGCTTAATTTATCCACTTTCATCCTCGCTTCGCTCGGAATTAGTTAACAAGTTGATTAGTTGATAATAAGACATTTGGTTACGGTTAGGGCTACGATGCCCGTTTCGGCTACGTTATTCGGTTACGTAACCGTAACCCCTAAACGATACGGGCTTCGTTACCGTTGCCCTTTAACCTATATCTTGTATCCTTGTTAACTTCTATCTACTGGTTACTTCTCACTGATATACTCTACCAACTCCACTAAGCGATGGGAATAACCCCACTCGTTATCATACCAGGCTAAGACTTTCACCAGATTCCTATCTATAACATAGGTAGATAGACCATCCACAATGGCGGAGTGAGAATTTCCATTAAAATCCCGGGAAACCAAAGGTTCCTCAGTATACTCCAGGATATGGGATAGTTTACTTTCTGAGGCCTTCTTGAAGGCCTTATTCACCTCTTCCTTAATTGCCTCCTTCTCCAATTCACAGACAAAATCAATCAAAGAGACATTCGGTGTAGGAACCCTTATCGCCAGGCCATCTATCTTCTCTTTTAACTGGGGGATGGCCAAGGCAGTGGCCTTTGCCGCTCCGGTAGTGGTGGGGATTATGGAGAGGGATGCTGCTCTTGCTCTCCTCAAATCCTTATGGGGAAAGTCCAGGATAACTTGATCATTAGTATAGGAGTGGATGGTGGTCATCAGTCCTCTTCTAATCCCAAAATTATCCAACAATACCTTGGCTACCGGTGCCAGACAGTTTGTGGTGCAGGAGGCATTGGATATGATGTGGTGC
>JAUWXM010000077.1 GCA_030616365.1 bacterium
ACAACCGATTTCTGTTTTCTACCGAGCACCGATCACCGTTTCACCCCTTCTCCGATTCTCACTTTCTCGCTTTCTCGCCTGCCCACTTTCTCACTTTCTTATAGTTTTACTCTCAGGGCTTCTGCTACGATGTGGACGTCCTTATCTCCCCGGCCAGAGAGATTGATGACGATTATCCTGTTTTTCGAGAGTTTTGGGGCCAATTTGACCACATAAGATATAGCATGGGCGCTCTCCAGAGCAGGGGTAATCCCTTCTATCTGGGCAAGCAGAAGAAAGGCCTTCAGGGCCTCTTTATCTGTAATGGGAGTATACTTCGCCCTTCCTGTCCTTTTGTAAAAAGAATGCTCTGGTCCCACCCCAGGATAATCAAGTCCCGGAGCAATAGAATGGGTCTCTCTAATCTGACCATCCCTATTCTGTAATAAGTAACTCTTACTTCCATGGAGAACTCCTATGCTTCCTGCCAAAAGGGGTGAGGAGTGCTTTCCCGTCCTTATTCCCCTTCCCGCAGCTTCAACGCCAATGAACTTAACCTTCTTATCCTTATAAAAATGGTGAAAGAGGCCCAACGAATTGCTTCCCCCTCCTACACAAGCCACCAAATAATCTGGCAGTTTCTCTTCCTGCTTCAATATTTGCTCCTTTACTTCTTTTCCAATGACGGATTGGAAGTCCCTCACCATCACAGGATAGGGATGAGGCCCTACCGTAGAGCCTAAGAGGTAGTGGGTGGTCCTGATATTCGTCACCCAATCCCTTAAAGCCTCGTTTATGGCATCCTTCAGAGTTCGAGAACCGCTCCTTACCGGGATCACCTTAGATCCCAATAACTTCATTCTAAAGACGTTTAAGGATTGGCGCCTGATATCCTCTGTTCCCATATAAATCTCGCACTCTAAGCCCAATAGAGCAGCAGCCACCGCTGTTGCCACCCCATGCTGGCCAGCACCGGTCTCGGCAATGACCCTTTTCTTACCCATTCTCTTGGTGAGGAGGCCCTGGCCTAGAGTATTATTGATCTTGTGGGCTCCGGTATGGCAGAGGTCCTCTCTCTTAAGATAGATCCTTGCCCCACCTAACTTTTTAGTTAATTTTTGGGCAAAATATAGAGGGGTTGGTCTTCCCGCATATTGGCTTAAATAGTACTTAAGTTCCTTCTGGAACTTTTTATCTTTCTTTGCCGAAGAGTAGGCCTTCTCCAGCTCTTCCAGGGCACTCATCAATGTCTCGGGAACAAACCTCCCCCCGAACTCTCCAAAGTAACCTTTCTTATTCGGAAACATCCATTCTTCCTTTCTTTATAGATACTTCCTAGGATCGGTAATCTTCCCCTCCAGGGCGCTGACTGCTACCGTGGCCGGAGAGGCAAGATAGATGAAAGCATTGGGATTCCCCATCCTTCCCTTGAAATTCCGGTTTGCTGTTGATATCACGTTCTCTCCATCTGCCGGTACTCCTTCATGGGTTCCTACACAGGGGCCACAGCCCGGAGCCACCACTGCTGCTCCCGCTTTAATGAAGGTCTCAATTATTCCTTCTCTCAAGGCTTCCAGATAGACTTCTTTTGAGGCTGGAGCAACGATGAGCCTTACATCCCTATGAATCTTCTTATTCTTCAAAATCTTACTAACTGTCCTTAAGTCCTCTAACCTACCATTGGTGCAGGTTCCCAGGAAGGCAACATCTATTCTTACTCCTTTTAGCTTACTAATCGAAGAGACGTTATCTACCCGGTGGGGCTTAGCGATCTGGGGCGCTAAGTTACTTATGTCAAATTCAAAGGTTTCACTATAACAGGCATCCCTATCTGCTTTCACTGGCTTAGGATTTTTAGAGGAATGCCTCTTCAACCACTTCAGAGTCTTCTCATCTGCCTCCATCATTCCGACCTTTGCTCCCATCTCAACCGCCATATTGGCGATAGTAAATCTACCCTCCATAGAGAGCTTCTTAATCACTTCTCCAGTGAATTCTACTGATTTATATGTTGCTCCATCTGCAGTCAATTCTCCAATTATATAGAGGATGATGTCCTTGGCATAGACCCCTTTTGGCATTCTTCCCTTTATGATAATCTTTATACTCTCTGGAACCTTAAACCATAACTTACCAGAGATCATACTCGCCGCAATATCTGTAGAACCGAGGCCGGTAGAAAAAGAGTTCAAGGCACCATAAGTACAAGTATGGGAGTCAGCACCGACCACCAAGTCCCCACAGGTAACATTCCCTCCTTCTGGAATTACCTGATGACAGACTCCACAGCCGATATCATAGAGAGTAATCTTATACTTTTTAGCAAAATCTCTCATTAGTCTATGGAGGGTAGAAACTCCCACATTGGGGCTGGGCGCAGAATGGTCAATGACAAAGGCTGTCTTTTTAGGATGGGCGATTTTCTTTGATCCTATATCTCTAATGGTCTTTATGACTAAAGGGGCGGTTCCATCCTGAGCGAAGGAGAAGTCTATATCTGCTATAATGAGGTCCCCTGCCTCTGCCCTTTTCTTGCTATGACTTGACAGTATCTTCTCTGCTATGGTCTGGCCCATCTCTCCTCATTTCATTCGGAGTGGACTGTGAACTGTGATCCGTATTTTCTATCCGTTATTTACTGATCACTGGTCACCGATCACTGATCACTTACTTTCCGCTATTTATATGCTTCCTTTGCCCTTCTAATCGCCTCTCCTTTCTTTAATCTATAGCCGAGGCTTAATAGTGCTTTCTCCAAAGCCCCTAAAGCAATCAATATATCTTTAAATTGAATGTAGCCCATATGGCCAATGCGAATGATTTTACCTTTTAATCTCTCCTGGCCACCAGCCAAAATCATTCCATACTTTTCTCTTAATACTTTCAAGAGTTCTAATCCATCTATATTCTCTGGTACTTTAATGGCTGTTACGCCATTAGAGAAGTTTCCCTTTGCCAATAGTTCTAAGCCAAGTCTCTTCACTCCTTCCCTGGTTGCTTTGGCTAATCTCTTCTGTCTCTTCCAGACCTTCTCCATCCCCTCTTCTCTTATCATCTTCAAGGCCTCATCCAGCCCAAAGACCAAAGAGACTGGAGGGGTATAAGGGGGTTGTCCTTTCTCCAAGAATTCCTTATAGGTCTTGAAATCCCAGTAGAAGCGATAGATTCTTGATGTTTGGGCCGCCTCCCAGGCCCTTTGACTTATACTAATAAAGGATAGTCCAGGAGGGGTCATCAATCCTTTCTGGGAAGCAGAGATGACTACATCCACTCCCCAATCATCTGTCTTTAGTTCCTCTACCCCTAATCCGCTCACCGCATCAACAACCAGAAGGGTCTTGTGTTCCCTACATATCTTACCTAAGGATCTGATATCGTTCACCACTCCAGTTGAAGTCTCAACTAAGGTAGCGAAGACCGCCCTTATATCCCTGTTCCTATCCAGCTCCCTGGCAACTAATTTGGAATCGATTACCTCTCTCCATTCACACCTTAAGGGTATTACCTCTATCCCAAAGCTTACCAATATCTTGACGAACCTCTCACCAAAGGCACCACTGGCCAAGGCGATTGCCTTATCACCTGGAGAGAGGAGATTCACGATGCTCGCCTCCATCCCTCCGGTGCCAGAAGAGGAGAAAATCAGGATGTCATTTTGGGTCTGAAAGACATATTTTAAGTTCTCAACGACTCTCTTGAGAATCTCTCCGTACTCTGGGCTTCTATGGCCGATCATAGGCTTTTGCATGGCCCTTGAAACCCGAGAAGGAATGGGCGTCGGTCCCGGAATTAAAAGATACTTTCTCATTGAACCTTCCTTTCTAAGGCGACCTTTAATACCTCATCCATATTCTCAACTAAGACAAACTTTATTCTTCTCTTGATATTGGCGGGAATCTCAACCAAGTCCTTCTCATTCTCTTTGGGGATAATGATTGTTGGGATGTTTGCCCGATGGGCGGCCAGAATCTTCTCTTTTACTCCCCCGATCTCCAGGACTCTTCCCCTCAGGGTGATCTCGCCAGTCATGGCCACATTATTCTTCACCCCCCTCTTGGTTAAAGCGGAGGCCAGGGCAACGGCCATGGTGATCCCAGCAGAGGGGCCATCCTTGGGAATGGCTCCCTTGGGGACGTGAATGTGGATGTCCACATTCTTATAGAAGTCACTCGCGATGCCCAGAGAGTCGGCCCGCGAACGGATATAGGATAGGGCAGCCCGGGCAGACTCCTGCATGACCTCCTGTAGCCTTCCAGTCAAGATGAGTCCTTCCCTCTCCCCCCTGCCACTCATCACCGTGGCTTCGATAGTAGCCAGTTCTCCCCCTGCGGGTCCTATGATCAGTCCTGTAGATACCCCAATCTCCTTCTTCTCCAGGGCCTCCTCTGGACGATACCTCGGTGGTCCGAGATACCTCTCAATGGCCTTTCTTCCCACTCGAAGTCTGAAGCCCTTGCCCTTCCTGGCTACCTCCTTGGCCACCTTGCGACATATGGCCTCAATCTCCCTCTCTAAGTTCCTCACTCCGGCCTCCAT
>JAUWXM010000102.1 GCA_030616365.1 bacterium
CTTCGATGGGAAGGGGAATTATACCATAGGGATAACGGAACAGATCGTATTTCCAGAGATAGACTATGATAAGGTACCCCTCATCCATGGCATGGATATTACTATTGTAACTACTGCGGAATCGAATGAGGAGGCAAGGGAGCTTCTCTTTGCTTTCGGCTTCCCCCTTAAACGCTAACCACTGAGAACACAGAGAAAAACCACAGAAGGCACAGAGGAAATCGTTGGGAATACAAGACTTTGTGACCTCTATAAATCTCTGTGAACTCTGTGTTTACAATTTTGTGACCTCTGTGATTGCAAGGAGTGAATAATGGCTAAGAAGTCCTGGATAGCAAAGCAGAAGAGAAAGCCAAAATATAAGACAAGGACATATAATAGGTGCCAGATCTGTGGGAGGAGAAGGGGCTATATGAGAAAGTTCAAGATCTGTCGAATATGTTTCAGAAAGTTGGCCAGTGAAGGCCAGATCCCGGGAGTAACAAAGTCTAGCTGGTAAAGGAGCAAAAAGATGACGATAACCGATCCCATCGCTGAAATGCTCACCAGGATCAGAAACGCCAATCAGGCAAAGAAGGACAGGGTGGATATCCCTTCTTCAAAGATGAAACAGGAGATCGCCAGGGTTCTAAAAGAGGAAGGCTATATTAAAAACTTTAGTGTGATCTCGGATAGAAGGCAGGGGATACTGAGAATCTATCTCAAGTATACCTCAAAAAAAGAGAGGGTCATTAGTGGCATAAAGAGGATTAGTAAGCCCAGCCTGAAACAGTATGTCAAGGTGAGTGAGGTTCCCAGGGTCTTGGGTGGATTGGGTATAGCCATACTCTCCACTCCCCAGGGAATAATGACGGATAGGGAGGCCAGGAAGAGAAGGATTGGGGGAGAGGTTATCTGCCACGTGTGGTGAGAAGATGTCGAGAGTTGGAGAAAGCCCCATTATTGTACCAGAAGGGGTAAAAGTTCAGATAGAAGGTAATACCTTTACTGTGGAGGGACCAAAGGGAAAGTTAACAAGGAAAATCCCTTCTGAAATAAAGGTAGAGTTGAGAGAGCCACCGCCTGAAGGCGGGGTGCCGCCAAAGGCGGCAAAGGAGATCATAATTAAGAGGCCTTCCAGTGAGAAACCCCATAAATCTCTCCACGGCCTTTCTCGCTCCCTCTTAGCCAATATGATCAAAGGGGTGAGCGAGGGCTTTTTTAAATCCCTGGAGATTATCGGGATGGGCTATAAGGCTAATCTGAAGGGTGATAAGCTCATGCTATCCTTGGGTTTCTCCCATCCTATAGAGTTTTCCATTCCCAAGGGAATAGAGATAAAGGTGGAGAAGGGAACCCAGATTATTGTCTCGGGTGGGGATAAGGGGCTGGTTGGTGAAACCGCCTCTAACATTCGGGCCCTCAAGCCACCCGAACCCTATAAGGGAAAGGGAATCAGGTACAAAGGGGAGTATATAAAACGCAAGGTAGGAAAGGCAGCAGTCACTGGACCAGTGGGAACTTAAATATAGTTGGGAGTTGGAAGTCTCCGAACACTGAACTTACCTCGTGCCGAGCACTCGGTGCGAGGCAAGCCCCGATGAAATCGGGGCGTGCTCCGAACTGTAAAGAGAGAGTAGAGTATGGTTGTAAAAAAAGAACTGGCCAGAGAGAGAAGGCATAAGAGAGTAAAGAAAAGGATCTTGGGCACTCTCAAGAGGCCACGTCTGGTTGTCTTTCGCAGCCTCAACCACATCTACGCCCAGATCATAGATGACCTTAAGGGCGAGACGTTGGTTGCTGCCTCTAGCCTCTCCAAGGAGCTAAAAGATAGGATTAAAAGGGGTGGGAACATAAAGAGTGCTTATGCCGTGGGAGAACTTCTTGCTCAGAAGGCGCTTGCCAAGAAAATAGAAAAGGTGGCTTTTGATCGAGGAGGATATCTCTACCATGGAAGGGTAAAGGCCTTAGCAGAAGGGGCACGTAAAGGGGGACTTAAGTTCTGAACCACTGAGAACACAGAAAAAACTAACGAGAACACAAAGATAATTTAGAGAAGTTCTCTGTGATCTCTGTAAGTCTCTGTGAACTCTGTGGTTGCAAAAAGAGGAATATAGAATAATGGAACGGGTAAGAAAAGAGTTAGAGAAAAGGATCGAAGGGAAAAAAGAAGAGGAGCTGATCGAGAGGGTGGTCTCCATCAACCGGGTCTCTAAGGTAGTTAAGGGCGGGAAAAGATTCTCCTTTTCGGCCTTAGTAGTAGTGGGCGATGGCAAGGGTAGGGTGGGAGCGGCAAAGGGCAAAGCGAATGACGTCTCAGAGGCCATTAGGAAGGCCCATGATAGAGCGGAGAAGAATATGATCACTGTTCCCATGAAGGGAAGAACCATTACCCATAGAATCATAGGAAAGTTCGGGGCGGGAAAAGTTCTCCTTCGTCCTGCTTCGTTGGGCACTGGGGTGATTGCTGGAGGGCCGGTGCGAGCAGTGATCGAGGCCTGTGGAATAAAGGATATTCTGACCAAGTCTTTAGGAAGCTCCAATCCCCACAATATGGTAAAGGCCACCCTCCTTGCTCTCTCTAATCTAAAAGAGCTTAAAGGGGTTGCTCGCCTGCGGGGGAAGAAAGAGGAAGAGATCCTTTGAGCCCCGAGCCTTTAAGTAAGGAGAAGGAATTGAACCCCGCACCTTTAAGGAGTGCGGGACGAATCATGGTAAAAAAGGTGCGGGGTGAATAACAAAAAGGGCGAGGTGAAGATAAGGATAACGTTGATCAGGGGTCTGGCCGGAAAGAAAGAGAGGCACAGAAGAACTATTAAGGCTCTGGGCTTAAAGAAGATAGGCTCCTCTGTGATAAAAGAGAATAATCCCCAGATAAGGGGAATGATAGATAGGGTATCCTATATGGTGAAGGTAGATGAATCCCGCACCTTTAAGAAGTGCGGGACGAATCATGGTAAAAAGGTGCGGGATGAAGTTAAACCAATTGAAAGCACCCAGGGGAAGTAAAAGAAGGTCCAAAAGGGTGGGAAGGGGCAGATCTAGTGGCCATGGGAAGACTTCCACCCGGGGCCATAAAGGACAGAAGGCGCGCAGCGGTGGGGGGGTGAGACCGGGTTTTGAGGGGGGACAGATGCCCCTCTCCCGGAGGCTTCCCAAGAGAGGCTTCGTCAACATATTCATGAAAGAATACGCTCTCCTGAATGTTAGGGATCTAGAGAGGTTCAAGGAAGGGAGTAAAATTACTCCAGACTTCTTAGTGAAGAAGGGCCTGGCGAGAAAGAGGGATAGGATAAAGATCCTGGGTGAGGGGAAGTTGACCAAAGGACTGAAGGTGAGTGCTCATGCCTTCTCTC
>JAUWXM010000079.1 GCA_030616365.1 bacterium
AAGATTAAAGAGGCATTGCTTCCTCCATCAGCAAATCCATTTATCAGGACCGCCCCTATCTTTTTCGCCCTTACCTCATTGGGAACATAGTCTAGGTCGCAGGAAGGATCCTTTTCTCCATAATTTATAGTGGGAGGAATGAAGCCATTCTCCATTGCCAAGCAGGCGCTTATTGCCTTCAGGCCACCGGAGGCATTGAAGTAGCCGATGAATGAAGAAAGGGAACTGATCGGAATGCCTTTACCAAATACTTTCTTAATTGCCTCTGTCTCAGACCTATCTAGGATAGGGGTGGAATTCGCTGCAGCAGAGATGTAACTAATCTCCTCTTTAGAAACTTTAGCCTCTTCCAATGCTAATTCCATGGTCCTCGTCATTCCCGCCCCATCACTATCGTAGTCGCTTATTCCAGGATTAGAGGAACTCATCCCATAACCTATAACTTCAGCATATATCTTGGCTCCCCTTTTTTGGGCATGCTCTATAGTCTCCAAGACTAAAATCCCTCCTCCTTCCCCTAAAACCATGCCATTTCTTCTCTTGTCAAAGGGACAGCAGCCTTCAGGATAATCTTCATTCTCTAAGGGAGATAGTATTCCTAGATGGGAATAGGCATGGAAGAGTATCCAGGAGAGCTCATCTACCCCGCCAGTCAGGATGACCTTTGCCTTATTATGCTTCAAGAGACTGTAGGCATATCCTATGGCCTCTTCGCCCGTTGCTCCCTTCTGAGTAATGGTGGAGTTGGGGCCGGTAATTCCCAGTTCTATCGAGATGTGGCCAGCAGGAGCATTGGGAACGGTATTGGGAAAGAGCATGGGATTTACTCCGCCTGGGCCATGCTCAATGAGTCCTCTATGAAAGGCCTCGGTAGTCTCCAGGCCGGTAAATCCACTCCCCAATATGACTCCACACCCTGAGGAATTTTCAGGAGTTATTTCTAAATTAGCATCCTTCAGGGCTAAGACAGCAGAGGCAACCGCAATCTGGGAGTCCCGATCCATGCGCCTGATCTTCATAGGGTTGATATAAGCCTTGGGGTTGAAATCAGTGACCACTCCGCCTAGATGAGACTTATAATTTGAGGTATCAAACCCGGTAATCTCTTTTATTCCCGATTTTTCCTCTTTCAGGCTCTTCAGAAAGGTCTCTTTCCCGATCCCGATGGGTGAGATTATTCCCAATCCAGTAACAACTACTCTATTCATCTTACTTTCCTACTTTCTTACTATTATTCTACTTTCCTACTTTCTACGTATTTTCCAAAGACAAGAACCGTATTATTTCCACCGAAGGCGAAAGAGTCTGAGAGAGCAATATTGATCTCTTGCTTTCTTGCTCTGCCCGGAACATAGTCTAAATCACACTGAGGATCCTTTGTCTCATAATTCGCCGTAGGCAGTATCATACTATTTCTAATCGCTAAAGAAACCGCTACCGCCTCTATCCCTCCCGCAGCACCCAGACAATGACCCACCATGGACTTGGTAGAACTTACCGGTATCTGATAGGCCCTCTCCCCAAAGACCTCCTTTATGGCCAAGGTCTCTGTCTCATCATTGAAGGGAGTGGCGGTTCCATGGGCATTGATATAATCAACATCCTCTGGCTTTATTTTCGCGTCCTTCAAAGCCTCTCTTATTGCCTGGATAGCCCCCCGTGCCTTTGGATGGGGAGCGGTCATGTGATGGGCGTCACCGCTTAGGGCATAGCCCAAGAATTCACAGTAGATCTCAGCCCCTCTATTTTTGGCATGCTCCAACTCCTCCAGGACGAGGATGCCCGCTGACTCTCCTAAAGAGAGACCGGTTCTATTCTTATCGAATGGTCGGCATCTATTCTTATCGATCGTCCTCATGGAGTTAAACCCGGAGTAGGTTAGCTGACATAGGGCATCGCTTCCTCCGGTAATCATAATATTGGCTTTTTCATCTTTAATTAGATCAGCAGCATAACCGATGGAGGTAGCAGAAGAGGAGCAGGCAGTAACAATCGTAGAGCGTGGTCCCCTGAGGTCAAACTCTTTAGCGATATAATCCGTAGTAACGCAGGGGGGATGGGAGATAAGCAAGGAAGGCTTAGCTTTCTTTAAGTCTTTAGTGAGAAGCGCCCTGTGATATTCCTCAGCCTCAAACATCCCTCCTGCCCCAGCCCCCAAAAGGACACCGATTCTCTCTCTATCTTCCTTCTCTAAATCAAGCTCGGAGTCCCCTATCGCCTCCTGGGCCGCGATTATTCCTAGTTTATCCGTCCGGGACATCCTTCTTAACTTCTTGGAAGAGATATGCTTCTCTGGATGAAAGTCCTTTACCTGGGCCCCGGTCTGGGTCCTATGCTCTTTAGTATCAAAGAGGTCTATCTTATTGATTCCACATTTTCCTTCAATTAGATTCTTCCAGTATTCTTCCTTATTCTTACCAATGGCACATACCGCTCCCAGACCAGTAATCACCACCCTTCTTGCCATTTCACTTCCCTTTCGTGAAGACCAATTCTCCCTGGACACAGATCTCTTTGTCCACCCTTGCTTCACCTTTGACCCTGAAGAGATTGGCCAATCTCTGAACAACCTCTACATTAATCTCCAATCGGTCTCCAGGCCTGACCGGCCTCTTGAACTTAATCTCCTTTATTCCTGCCAAATATCCCATTCTCTCTTCTGGCTTTACTTCCTTTCCCATCGTCTCACTTCCCACAACAATGGCTGCCACCTGGGCCATGGCCTCTATAATGAGCACCCCAGGCATGATGGGCTCTTCTGGAAAGTGGCCTGAGAAAAACTCCTCATTGATGGTAACATTCTTTATTCCCGTTCCCTTCTTGCCCGGCTCAAGGTTAATGACCTTATCCACCAAGAGAAAGGGATAGCGATGAATGAGAATCTTTTGAATCTGGCTAATATCTAAAGTCTTCATTTACTTTCTCCTTGTTTCTTTTTAACGTATTCTGCTAAAGTATTAACTGAGGTAAAAATCTCTTTTCCCACCTCTTCGTCCTTGACCTTGATCCCAAACTCCTGCTCCAGACCAACCACCAGCTCCAGGGCATCTATGGAATCGAGCCCTAAACCAGTTCCGAACAAAGGAGCGGCGTTATCAATCTCCTCTGGTTTTATCTCCAACTTCAATCTCTTAACAATGAGTTCCTTAATCTTACTCTGTAAATCTTCAGTCATACTTCCTCCTATTACATAGATAGTCCACCATTTACTCTTATTACCTGACCGGTGATATAGTCTGCCTTCTCACTAACCAAAAAGATTACTACCTTTGCTACTTCCTCTGGAGTGCCTACTCTCTTTAATGGCGTTATCTCCAAAATCCGGTCTAACATCTCCTTGGACATCTTCTTAATCATCTCGGTATCAATGAGTCCTGGAGCAAGGGCATTCACCCTTATGCCAAAAGGAGCCAGTTCTCGAGCTAAGGATTTGGTGAAACTGATCATTCCTCCTTTGGCGGCGGAGTAGTTTGTCTGGCCTGCGGTTCCTGAAATGGCAGAGACAGATGAGATATTGACAATGTTTCCGCTCCTCTGACCAATCATAACTCTCGAAACTGCTTTTGAGCAGTTGAACGTTCCTTTGAGGTTGACATCTATTACCTTATCCCACTCTTCCTCATTCATAATCATGAGATACTTATCGATGTTTAAACCAGCATTGTTAATCAGAATATCAATCCTCCCAAATTTCTTATTGAGTTCCTCTACCAACCCATTCACTTCTTCCAATTTAGAGACATCTGCCTTATGACTAATTGCTTCCCCGCCCTTTTCCTTTATTCTTTTTACCACTTCTTCTGCGGCATTCTTGCTGTGGAGATAATTAATGCAAACCTTTGCTCCCTCCCTTGCTAGAGCAAGAGAGATTGCTCTTCCAATCCCCCTTCCTCCACCTGTCACCAGAGCAACCTTCCCCTTAAGTCTCATTTATTAACGCCCCTTTAGTAAAATCTTAGCACAAATAAGAGATAAAATCAATTCTTCAATGCCTTAATGGTCTTTTCTAATGATGACAAATTATCTACATTCAGGACCTTGACTTCGCGAGTTATCCACTGGACGAGTTGGGAGAGGACCTGGCCCGGGCCGATCTCGATGAAGGTGTCCACTCCTTCAGATAGCATTCGGCGTATGCTTTCTTCCCAGAGAACGGGTTTCGTTATCTGCTTTACTAATATTTCTCTTACCCTTTCTTTACTTCTTACATAATCGGCATCAAAGTGATTAATCAGAGGAATTTTAGGATTCTTTATCTCTATAACTTCCAAATAAGATGCTAATTTTTTAGAGGCCTCTTCCATCAGTTCGGTATGCAAAGGACTGGAAACATTTAAGGAGACAACCTCTAAGGCATCTTTTCTGGCCAAATCAATCGCTTTATTTAAGGCCTTCTTTTCTCCAGAGATGACGAACTGTTTGGGAGAGTTATGATTGGCAATTGCTGTTCCAGCTAATCGACAAATCTCTTCTATCTCTCTCTT
>JAUWXM010000050.1 GCA_030616365.1 bacterium
ACCCGAGCAATGGCCACTACCTTATCTTCTGGCTTGAGTCTAATGAGACGAACCCCTTGAGTATTCCTTCCCAGAGACCGGATATCCTTAATCGGGGATTGGATAATCATCCCTCTTACCGTAATAATCATCAATCCATCAGAGGTATCGACCATCTTAATCCCCACTACCGGGCCATTCCTCTTGGTGGTCTGAATATTTATTACTCCTTTACCGCCCCGCGACTGGACCCGATAATTGGTATGCTGGGTCCTTTTCCCATATCCGTTCTCAGTAATCGCTAATAACGTGGCCTCCTCCCTTAAGACCTCCATGCCGATTAGCCGATCGTCCTTAGCCAGCCTAATCCCTCTCACTCCTCTTGCCCCCCTTCCCATGCCTCGCACCTGGGCCTCCCGGAATCTTATGGCCAGTCCGGCCCTGGTTCCCAAGATGATGTCCTGAGAGCCATCAGTCATCTTCACCTTCATTAACTCATCTCCCTTATCCAGACGGAGAGCGATGATTCCACCTGCCCGGGGACGGGAGTAGGCTGAGAGGTTAGTCTTCTTAATTACCCCCTTCTTGGTAGCCATAATGAGGAAGTGTTTATCGTCGAACTCCTTCACTGGGATAAAGGTAGTGACGAATTCATCCTGATCCAGCCTCAATAAGTTGACGATGGCCTTTCCCTTGGCGACCCTGCCTGCCTGGGGAATCTTATAGACCTTGAGCCAGTGGATCCTCCCCTTATTGGTGAAGCACAGAATATACTGGTGGGTAGAAGCGATCAAGAGATGCTCTACGAAATCCTCCTCCTTAGTCCCCATTCCCGTGACCCCTCTTCCACCTCTCCTCTGCACGCGATAGATAGAGACCGGGATCCTCTTTATATAACCGGTATGGGAGACGGTGATGGCCACATCCTCCTCAGCGATCAAGTCCTCTACCCGGAACTCCTCCACTGCGGCCTTAGTGATCTGAGTTCTTCTTTTATCCCCATACTTCTTCTTGATAGCCAATAGTTCCTCACTAACAATATCCAGGACCTTCTGGGGATCTCTAAGAATTGCTTTATACTCCTTTATCCTCTTCTCTAATTCCTTATACTCCAGGTCTATCTTCTCCCTCTCCAGACCGGTCAGGCGTTGCAGCTTCATATCCAGGATGGCCTGGGCCTGCTCCCCACTTAGCTCAAAGGCCTTGATTAATTTTTCCTTTGCCTCTTCAGGTGACTTGGAGGTCCTGATTATCTTTATCGTCTTATCTAAGTTGGCAATGGCGATGCGCAGGCCCGCTAAGATGTGAGCCCGAAGAGTCGCCTTTCTCAATTCATACTCTATTCTTCTTACCGTTATCCTTCTTCTATGCTCAATGTAGTAGGCGATTACTTGCTTAAGGTTTAAGACTCGAGGCTGGTTATTGACCAGGGCGAGCATAATTACCCCGAAGGTGGTCTGCAATTGAGTATGCTTGAATAGTTGATTCAGGATGACCTGAGCGATCTCACCCCTCTTCAATTCAATGACAACCCTCATTCCTCTCCTATCCGATTCATCCCTTAAGTCTGCTATCCCTTCAATCTTCTTGGCCCTGACTAAATTAGCGATGGACTCCACTAACCTCGCCTTATTCACCTGGAAGGGGATCTCCTTTACTATAATATACTCCCTTCCCCCCTTATGCTTCTCAATATCTACCTTGGCCCTCAGGGTAATATGTCCCCTTCCCGTGGTATAAGCCTCTTTAATCCCGCTCCTTCCGCAGATTAAGGCACCAGTAGGAAAGTCTGGTCCCTTGATAATGGGGATTAACTTATCCACCTCAATCTCCGGATCATCTATGACCGCGATTACGCCATCCACTACCTCTTCCAGATTATGGGGAGGGATATTAGTGGCCATGCCTACTGCAATTCCCGAAGAGCCGTTTACTAAGAGGTTGGGAATGGCAGAAGGTAGAATATAGGGCTCCTGCAAAGAGCCATCGAAGTTGGGACCAAAGTTTACCGTCTCCTTCTCAATATCCTTGAGTAGTTCCTCAGCCAGGGAGCCTAATCTAACCTCAGTATATCTCATGGCCGCTGGCTCATCACCATCTAAGGAGCCGAAGTTACCCTGACCATCGATTAAGGGGTGTCTCAGAGAGAAGTCCTGAACCATCCTGGTCAGGGTATCATAGATTGCAGCATCCCCGTGAGGATGGAACTTCCCCAATGTCTCACCCACGATGCGGGCCGATTTCCGATAGGGTTTACTATGGGTCAATCCCATCTGATGCATAGCATAGAGAATCCTTCTATGGACTGGCTTCAGTCCATCCCTTACGTCCGGCAAGGCCCTACCGATGATGACGCTCATGGCGTAATCGATGTAGGCATCCTTCATCTCATCTTCGATATAAATGGGAATGATTCTTTCTCTCCGAGCCCTGAGGCTCTCTGAGCCGGTGGCCTTGACTTCTACCATCTTCTAATCCTTTCCTCCTAGTTCTTTTATTTCTGTTTTGGAAGTTTTTTCTCCGTTTCTTTGATCTTTTTCATCATCTCTTCCACTTCTTTCAGAGGAGATCCTTTTTCATAACTGTAATCCTTACCTGTAATCTTTTTCAAGGATTGTGCGGCCTGACTGCGAGTGTAAGAATACTTATCTTTTAAAGCCTTTTTCAAAGCGGGAATAGCTCTCTTATCGTCCATCTTTCCTAGGGCTTTAGCAGCATTGCATCGCGTATGACAGTAACTATCGTTTAAAAGGGCTTTAATTAATGCCGGAGTTGCTTTTTTATCACCAATTCTTCCTAATGCCTCCGCTATCTTACTTCGCAAGTGATCCCTCTTACTATATTTCAAGAATTCAATCAGAGGCTCCACTGCCCTCGGATCACCGATCATCCCTAATGCTGTAACAGCATCTGCTTTTTCAGTCATGCCGCCATACTTTAGTACCTTCACTATTCTATCAATGACTACACCTAATTCATCCTTAGTCTTGCTCCACACTGTTTCGCCTGTAAGAAGGACTACTGCAATACTAATCGCTAGGAAAATAATAAGATATCGCTTCATTTTTCTATCCTCCTTCTTTCCTTATATTTAGTCATACGACTATAAGACAACGAGACTATTCGACTTTATAAATTCTCAGCCAATTTGTTAGCGAAGACACAGGCAATATCAAGGTCCTTATTGGTTAAAGCTTCACTTGATTTTGTTCTTTTTGCGTTCAGAACTCCAATTACCTCATTCTCCTTAATGGCCGGAACACTCATTCCAGAATAAATCTCTTCATATTTTTTTAAACGAGCAAATCTGGGATTTTTGGCAATATCTCCGACTACTAAAATTGCTTCCTTGTTTTCAGCTGCTTTTCCACAGACCCTTTCGCCTAGCTTTACTGAAATTCCTAATTTTTTTTGAGCGACTTCTAAATCTCTATCACAACTTGCCACAATCACCAACTCATTCTTTTCCTTATCCAAATTCATAAAAGTTGCTCCATCAGCTTTAATTACCTGACATAAAGTTTCTATTAGAACTTTTGCCATTTTTTGAGAATCCTCGGGAATTGAATTTGGATCCAGAGCAATTTTTATTTCCATTCTTCTCCTCCTTTTAAATGTCTAAGTTCTTAACCTCTGGGGCATGCTCCTGGATGAACTGCCTTCTGGGCTCTACCTTATCACCCATTAAGACCGTAAATATCCTATCCGCCTCCACCGCATCCTCCAGGGTGACCTTCAAAATGGTCCTCTGCTCCGGATCCATGGTTGTCTCCCAGAGCTGGGTAGGGTTCATCTCTCCTAATCCCTTATACCTCTGGATGGTCATGCCCCTCCTACCCAGTTCCCTGATCTTCTTGGCAATCTCTCTGAAGTCATAGAGAGGATAGGTATTCTTTTCTTCCTCTATGCGATATAAAGGATGGGCCTCCTTGGGATCGACATCCGGAATAATACGAACTCCCCTCTTCTCTACCTTACGCATGGCCTCTTCCATCTGGATTACTTCGGGAAGCTTCTCTACCTTAGTGATGGTTACTTCCTCTATCTCCTCCTCCTTTCCCGCCTCTGGCGGGACCCCGCCTTTTGGCGGTGGCTTCGCCTTTGCTTTCTTTTTCTCTTCCTCCTTCATCAGTTTATCCATTTCCTTCTTGCTATAGAGGAAGTACTCCTTGCTTTCGCTTTCCACCTTGAATATTGGGATATCCTTGGGGTCCTTGGCCCGAAGTTCGATATACCTTAAGACATCCAGCCCCCTTCTTTGAGCAGTCTTTTTTAGTTTCTCTAACTCGCAGAGCTCCTTCACTAGATCCTTCAATTCCTCCTTCTCCCAGACTCGGTCCTTCTTCCCCTCTTTCAACCTTATCAATTTGGCATCCGAGGTCCCAGCATCAATCAGGAAGTCCTCCATATCCTCATCGCTCTCTAAGTACCTCTCCATCTTTCCCCTCTTCACCTTATATAAGGGTGGTTGGGCGATGTAGACATACCCCTCCTTCACTAACTGGGGGGCCTGTCTATAGAAGAAAGTGAGGAGCAGAGTTCGGATATGAGCCCCATCCACATCGGCATCGGTCATGATGATTACCTTATGGTACCTTGCTTTACTAATATCGAAGTCCTCTTCTCCAATACCGGTCCCCAGGGCAGTAATCAAGGTTCTTATCTCAATGTTTGAGAGTATCTTATCCAGTCTGGCCTTCTCCACATTCAGAATCTTGCCCTTCAGAGGCAGAATGGCCTGGAACTTCCTATCCCGACCCTGCTTTGCCGAGCCACCTGCAGAATCTCCCTCCACAATGTAGAGTTCACACTTTGCCGGGTCCCTTTCAGAGCAGTCGGCTAACTTTCCGGGAAGTCCTGCTCCCTCTAAGACTCCTTTCCTCCTGGTGAGTTCCCGGGCCTTTCTTGCTGCCTCCCGAGCCTGGGCAGCGATGACGCTTTTCTCAATTATGGAGCGGGCCTCGGAAGGATGCTCCTCTAAGTATTCTCCCAATCCCTCATTCACCACCGCCTCAACGATTCCCCTCACCTCAGAGTTTCCCAGTTTAGACTTGGTCTGTCCCTCAAACTGGGGCTCGGGTAGTTTAATGCTGAGTACTGCCGTCAGTCCTTCCCGGACGTCCTCACCAGATAAGCTGGTCTTATCATTCTTGAAAAGCATATTCTTTCGAGCATAGTCATTGGCCGTCCGGGTCAGAGCGCCCCGGAAGCCAGAGAGATGAGTCCCCCCATCAATAGTATTTATGGTGTTGGCAAAGGAGAAGATATTCTCCGCATAGCCATCGTTATACTGCATGGCGATCTCAACCTCTGTTCCTTCCCTCTCTCTCCTGAAATAGACGGGCTCGGGATGTAAGACCGTCTTGTTCTCATTGAGATGTTTGACAAAGGAGACGATTCCTCCTTCATAACAGAAGTCGTGCTTCTTATCCGTTCTCTCATCCTTCAGGATAATCCGAGTTCCTTTATTTAGGAAGGCCAGTTCCCTCAATCGATTGGATAGGGCATCGAAGGAGAAGTCAATCTCCTCAAAGATGGCGGAGTCTGGCTTGAAGGTCACCTTGGTTCCCGTCTTCTTCGTCCTTCCCGTAACTTTTAAGTCCGCCGAGGGCTTTCCAAAGTGGTACTTCTGATAGTGAACCTTCCCCCTTCTCTTTACCTCGACCTCCAACCACTCAGAGAGACCATTCACCACACTCACTCCCACGCCGTGCAGACCACCAGAGACCTTATAGGCCTCCTTATCGAACTTCCCTCCTGCATGGAGCTTGGTCATAACCACCTCCACCGCGGGCCTCTTCTCTCCCGGATGCTCCTCCACCGGAATTCCCCTTCCATCATCAACTACGGTAATGGAGTTGTCGGAGTGAATGGCGACATCGATCCTCTTGCAGTAACCGACCAGGGCCTCATCGATGGAGTTATCCACTACCTCATAGACTAAGTGATGTAAACCCGTATGGCTGGTATCCCCGATATACATACTCGGTCTCTTACGAACCGCCTCCAGGCCCTCCAAGACCTGAATGGTTGTGGCATCGTATGGCTTCTCTTTAACCATCTTTCCCTACCTTTCTTCGCTCCGTCGCCATAGCTCCGTCCTCCGCAGAAGTTCTGCTTCGGAGGAGGGCTTTGGAGCGTCGGCGACCTGGGCCACTTTCGTCTTCTCTAATCCCTTCTCATCCCTCACAGTTTCATATTTTGCTTCTTTAGTAAGAAAATCCTTTAGTATTTTCTTTATCTCAGGATCCTCTATCTTCTTTAAACTCTCTTCTATCTTCCTTCTCTTTCCTTTATCTAACTTTACCCTTTCTAAATCTATTGCCTTTTCTTTTTTCTCTTCTGGAAAAGATTTTTTTACCCCGCTCCTCTGCAGAGGGGCGGGGTTTATTTCTCCTATCTTAAAATAGATATCCTTAATCACCTTTTTCCCAATGCTCTTATTCAACCTCTCCATTATCCCACTCTTCAAAAAGGTGAGCTCCTGAGTCCAGGAAGAACTTTCCACTAAAACAGTCATCCTGCCATTATAGACCTTGAGGGGCTTGGTATGAATAGCGATACTCTCTCCCACCGCCTCATTCCAGAAGGATAGGACGGCACACTCCTTGATTCTCTTCTCCAGCCCTAACTTACGCAGAGTAGCATTCAGGATTCTTCTAATTCTCTTGGGCCTCATGTGATTCTCATAGGCATGATGACGCAGAGATAATCCTCATCGCTAACTGGTTTGATTACCCCTGGACTCAAAGGTTCATTCAATTCTAAGGTGACCTCTTCTGAGGATATATTTCGTAAAATATCCAGAATATATCGGGCATTATACGCCGTCCTTATCTCCTCCCCAGAATAATCGATGTCCATCTCCTCCCGGGCTTCACCCACCTGGGGGGTCTGGGACCTTATGATGAGTTTATTGGAATAGGCCAATAGTTCCACGGCTCCGGTTCGGGCATCGGCAAGTAGGGCTGCCCTCCTCACTCCTTTCAACAACTTCTCCCTATTTATGGAGAGTCTCTTGGCGCTCTTCTTTGGGATGAGTTGCTTATAGTCCGGGAATTGACCCTCAATGAGTTTAGAACTCAGGATAATCCCACCCGCCTGCGCCGACCTGTCTGCCGACGAGGCAGGGGCTTCGGCGGGCAGGTCTAAAGAGAAGGAGATCTGGTTCTCACCAATTATGGTCTCGACCTTCTTCGGCTCCTCCAATAGTCTATTCAGTTCATTCAACGCCTTTGTGGGGATGATGGCCCCAATCCTCTTCTTTGGTCCTTTCTCTATCTTGTGGCTTACGGTTGCCAATCGGTGACCATCAGTAGCGGTCATGATTATCCTATCCTTCTCCATCTCTAAGTAACTACCATTCAGGATATACCTCGTCTCATCCCGGGAGTTGGCGAAGATTGTCTTCTGGACCATCCCTCTTAAAAGCTGAGAGTCCAAAGAAAATCGATTCTCGCTCTCCACTTCTGATAAAGTGGGGAACTCCTCTGCGGGAAGACCATGGACCTTGAAGAATATTCCCCTAGAGGATATCTTCATCTGGCTATCCTCTGTCTCCATCTCTACTGTCCCTTCAGGTAACTCCCTTATGATATCAGAGAGCCTCTTGGCCGGGATGGTAATGGCACCCTCCTTCTTGACCTGGGCCGGGACGCTACACTTAATCCCGATCTCTAAGTCAGTCGCAGATAGTTCTATCTTCTCTTTCTTTGCTTCTATCAGGATATTGGTTAAGATGGGCAGAGTGGCTCTTCCCGCTACAGCACTTTCTACGGTCTGAATTCCTCTTATTAAATCTCCTTGAAAACAACTAATCTTCATAAAGCCTATTTCCTTTCTTCTTATTATCTTTATATCTTAATTAAAGAATAAGAATAATAATGGGCTGTTAATTATGGGGATACTTTCTTTCCTTAAGGGAGAAGTCTCAAATTCTCCTCTTGATAATCTGGGAATAAGTGAGGTCTACTTATCCCCACTATCCACAGTCTCTCCCCAGCCACTTATCTATCCCCAGCTTATCCCCAGGATACCAAGAGACTTATCCCCTTCTTAAAATCTAATGAAGTAGCTTATCAGGATATCAGCAAATCAGTGGGTAGAGTATCAGAGTACCAGAATACCAGATGGAGAAGGTCAGTTATCAGAGGGTCAGATTGAATCTGTTATTTTGAGCGAAGCGAGAAACAAGGTTCTGCCCGTAGGGCAGGTTCTTATTCTGAATTCTCATTCTGATGCTCTGATATACTGGTATCCTTCCTACTGATAATCTGATCTTCTGATTTACTCTTTTATCTCCTTTATCAGTCGCTCTATGGTCTTTCCGAAGTCCGGGTCCTTTTCCAGTCTCTCTTTTATCTTATCGTAGCCGTGCATCACTGTGGTGTGGTCCCTTCCCCCGAAGTTCTCCCCGATCTCTGGCAGAGAAGAGTCGGTCAGGTTGCGTGAGAGATACATGGCTATCTGCCGGGGAAAGGCGATGGCCTTGGTTCTCTTCTGGGCCTTCATGTCCGCAATATGCAGATCGAAGTGGGC
>JAUWXM010000082.1 GCA_030616365.1 bacterium
AGTATCCTCAGATAAGCCGTTCCCTCTTTGAGTACTTCTGAAGTAGCGCCCAGAATTTTCAGCAGATGGCCAGAGAAGATGAAGCCCAAAAGAGCACAGACCGCAGAAGCCAGGAGGGCAAAGAATAATGACTGCATAGCGATAAGGTTGGCCGAGTCCCGGTCCCGGGAACCGATGGCCCGGGAGACCAGAGCAATGGTGGCGGTAGAGATACCGATTAAGAAGGTAACCAGGACCATGAGTATTGTTCCGCTCATGGCTACTGAGGCGATGGAACCGGGACCGAGTTTTCCCACCCAGAAGATATCGACGAGATTATGGGTGGCATGAAGTCCGGAAGCCACCATCATGGGTAGCGCTAAAGCCAGGACACCACTGGTGATACTGCCTTTGGTCAAATCCTTCTTTATCTTATTGGAGAAGAAGTCCTTAATTGACATCAGTCTCTGTTTCTTTTAAGTTTCTTAAAAGTTTATCGCGAATGTGAATATTGTAAACGCAGAGAACGCAGAGATGCAAAACATTGCCGCCTCTAGTAATTCTCGGATAGTAGTTCATAGTATGCTTGAGGATGGGCGCAGGCGGGACATTCTTTAGGTGCCTCTTTGCCTTCGTGGACATATCCGCAATTCCGACATTTCCATTTAACCACGGCATCTCTCTTGAAGACCCTGCCCTCCCTTACGTTCTTGAGCAATTTTCTGTATCTCTTCTCATGCTCTTCTTCTACTTCTGCTATCTCCTTAAACTGGCTGGCTATCTCTTCAAAACCTTCTTTTCGCGCCACCTCTTCCGCCTCTTTGTAAAGCTTGGTCCATTCAAGGTTTTCTCCGGCGGCAGCCGCTTCTAAGTTTGCTGCCGTATCTCCTATACTGCCTGCGGGATAAGAGGCGGTAATCTCCACCTCTCCACCCTTTAAAAGCTTAAAGAATCTCTTGGCATGTTCTTTTTCGTTGTCAGCGGTTTCTAAAAATATTGCAGATATCTGCTCAAAGCCCGCCTTTCTAGCCACAGAGGCAAAGTAGGTATAGCGGTTCCTGGCCTGCGATTCTCCGGCAAAAGAGGCCAGAAGATTCTTTTCCGTCTTGGTTCCCTTCAAATCTTTCATGGTAATCACCCCCGAAACGTAGAAATCAGTTGACAAGTTGATAGGTTGATAAGTTGATAAGTGATTAAGTGATTTAGGATTTCCACAAGCCGTGAATGTTGCAGTAAGCACGTGCTGTGATGTTATCTGCAAGTATTGGGAATACAGCTTCAGGTTCGCTTCCCGGCTTCAAAAATTGACGGTAGGCTTTCCCATCAGCAATGATCTCAATCCACTCGATGTGATGTTTTTCTTCCATAGGATGAGGAACGGAACCAACCTTCACCTTTACTCCGGACTCCGTCTTTTCGATTACGGGCACGTGCTTCTCCCGGCCAACGTCTTCGGTTTTTTCTTTTTGGAGTTCCATCGGCTGACCACAACAGACCAGCTTTCCCACTCCGGTATGCAGCACCTCTACCATGTTCCCACAGACATTACATTTGTATATCTGTCTTTGCTCTGTCATATTTTTACCCCCTCAACTATTCACCTTCCTTTATCAGTTCCATCGGTTGTCCGCAGCAGACCAATTCATCACCACCGGCTTCCTTCACTTCCAGTTGACGGAGATTGATGATTTCCCCAGGAAAGAGTAAAGGGGACGGAAATAAAGGCGCCGGTATTTTAAGCCATACTCATATAGTTCCTTGGTCAGGCGTACATCGTCCAGACAGTAATCCTTCAACCTCTGCATATCGCCAATGCGGTAGAGACGCAAAGCCTCCAGGCCATTCCCCGATTTCCCCTCTCCCAGAGTAGTCTGGGCAAGGTTATCCAGACCTATCCTATGTGCCCTTGCCTTGACAAACTCCTCCATAATATCAAGATAGGGAACCTCTCCCAAATCGAGGGAAAGATAGGGCTGAAGGACGGGAAAGTCAAAGTGCTTGTGGTTGAAGCCAATGACCAGGAAGGCCGCTCTTAAAATCTCCTCTAATCGAGGAATCTCTTTCTCCTCAAAAGTCTTATATTTATTATCAGAGTAATCATAGATTCCCACTACCGATACCTTGAGGAGATGGAGGTTCTGATGGCCCCCTACCTCACTAAACTCTTTTTGGGTCTCCAAATCCAGAACTATTTTTCTGTCCATATAGTCACCAGTTGAACGTATAAGTAAAGTATATCAGGATATCAGCACATCAGTGGGTAGAGTATCAGAATACCAGCATATCAGATTTACTTCTTATCTCCACGCTTTTGTCGTACCCACCTTATATAGCCGTTTATACCACGGATAACTTCTTCATATCTGCTGATAAGATTTCTTGCCTGTTTACTTGATATGTAATGTTTATCTTGCAAGGCCCTAATATGATTTTGTGTTTCTCCTGCTTCTTTTCGAGCCACATTAAATCCCTTAATTTTATCTTGGTAATAATAAGTAGTATGTCCTTCAGCGATATTATCGGGTACCGATGATGACGACTTCTCTAATTGATAGCGTTTTTTAAATCGTTCATCCCGAGGAAGAACTTGACAAATTTTATGAACTTCAAGCATTAATTCATGTGCTTTTTACCAAACCCATAGTTTTTCAAACCCAGCAATAACTTCTTTCTGATACCCTGATTTCCTGGTATCCTTCCTACTGATATTCTGATCTTCTGATTTGCTTATTTCTTTCCCAGCCATTATTTCCTAGTTAGTTTTTTGAATTCGGATTCGTTGATAATCCTCACGCCCAGTTCCTTTGCCTTGGTATATTTTGAACCGGGTTCTTTTCCTGCTACGACATAGTCTGTTTTCTTGCTCAGTGAGGAGATGACCTTTCCTCCCAGCTCCTTGATTATTCTGGCAGCTCCGTCTCTGGTAAATCCTTCCAAGGTTCCGGTGAGAACGAAGGTTTTTCCCGACAGAATTTGAGGAACCTTTTTCTTCTTTTCTACCTCTAACCGCACTCCTGCTTTTCCTAATTTATCGATGACCCTCTTTGCCCCTGCCTGCTTGAAGAATAGTTCCACGCTCTGGGCTACGATGGGACCGATCTCCGGGATGAAAGAAAGTTCCTCGGCTCTGGCTTTTGATAATTCATCCAGGGAAGAATAGTTCTTTGCTAAGACATCGGCAATATGGGTTCCCACATGCCTTATTCCCAGGGCGTAAATGAGACGGGATAGGTCTCTTTCTTTACTCTTCTCAATGGCGTTTAAGATATTGGAAGCCAGTTTATCTCCCATTCTCTCCAAGGGAAGAAGGTCTTCTTTTTTAAGGTAATATAAGTCTGCGGGGTCCTTAATGAGCCCCTTCTCTACTAACTGTTCCACCTGAGCATCACCAATCCCCTCAACATCCATGGCTCCCCGTGAGGTGAAGTGCCTGATGGTCTCCTTAATCTGGGCGGAACAGGAGATATTGGTACATCTAATTACCACCTCTCCCGGAGGCCGAGAGACATCTGCTCCACAGACAGGGCATTTTGTGGGAAAGATAAATTTCTTTTCTTTACCGGTCCTCTTCTCCTTGATGGCAGAGACTACATATGGTATGACATCTCCCGCCCTCTGGATGAGAACCTTATCCCCTACCCGAATATCCTTCTTCTTTATCTCATCCTCATTATGCAAAGTTGCCCTGGAGACGGTCACCCCTCCTACTTCTACTGGGTCCATGATGGCTACCGGTGTCAGGGCACCCGTCCTACCAACCTGAACGATGATCTTCTCTATCCTGGTCGTCGCTTGCTCAGCCGGGAACTTATAGGCCATGGCCCATCTGGGGGACTTAGTTACTGCCCCCAACCTCTCCTGTAGTCTTAAGGAATTTACTTTTACCACTACTCCATCCACCTCGTAGTCCAAATTCTTCTTCTCCGTCCAATCCTGGCAGAATTTGGTTACCTCTTTAATATTCTTACAGAGTTGAAAGGTAGGATTTACTTTTAACCCCAGGGATTTAAAGAGTTTTAAAAGTTCTATATGAGTTTCTATCCTCCCGTCTCGGTACTCCCCTGAGGCATAGGCGGAGATGCTTAGCTTCCTTTTAGCAGTAATCTTGGGATCGAGCTGCCTTACGCTTCCCGCAGCAGCATTCCGAGGATTGGCGAATAAAAGCTCGCCAGATTTCTCCCTCTCCTTATTGAGTTCCTGGAAATCCTTATGGAGCATGTAGACCTCTCCCCGAACCTCCAGGAGTCTCGGTATCTTCTC
>JAUWXM010000048.1 GCA_030616365.1 bacterium
AAGGAACTTTACTAATCTATTGGAATTGGATTATGTAAGCGAGAAAGATAGAGAGAGATTTAAGAGAGGTGAGATAGATGTCCCGGATTTGGATGCCCTGGCCCAGATAAAGTTCAAGAGGGATATTCCTAAACAGATAGAGGTAGCAAAGGAAATCGGCCTGGATCACATAGAACTTGATGGCGGGGTGCCCAATCCCTTCTTGGAGATGAGTGGAGAGGAGATAGAAAAAGCAAAGCAAGCGGCAAAGGAGTCGGGAATTACCATCTCCTTACACCTTCCCTATACCTATGTGGGAGCAAGTACCTGTGCTTTCCAGGAGGTGGACCGGGAATTGGCAGTTACCTTACAGAAGAGATACCTGAAGTTTGCTAAAGGAGTGGGAACGATTAATGCTATCATGCATCCCGGCACTGTTCCCTTCTATCAGGCTGGCCCCCAGTATCAGGAGGATTTAAAAAAAAGTCTTATTAAGAGCCTTATAGAATTGAGCCGGGCTTCTATGGAGATGGGGATCTCCTTTCATGTTGAAAATAACACCACCTTTGACATTGTCTTCGTGGAGCCAGAGGAGATCTATCCGGTAATTGAGGAGGTAAGGAAGAAGGGATTGGAGATTCATTACTGTTTTGACATCGGCCACTGGTTCACCAGGGCAGATGGAACCCCACCAAAGGAGATACCAGATCCCCCAGAAAGCATCTTGGAAAAGATCCCGGCGGCACTCTTAAAAGAGATTCATCTCAATGACTATATCCCAAAGATTAAGAAGTTCCACCCTCCCTTACATTATCAGAAAGGTCCCCTGAAGAAGAAGAACTTAGAGAGGTTTGCCCAGATTGTAAAGGAGAAAAGGGTAGAGCTAATTGTCGTTGAGACTGCGGTGAGAGACCCTGAAGAACTATTAAGTGCCCATAGACTCCTCCGAGATGAAACGGACTATCTGAATGAAATCTTCAAATGAAGAGAGAGTGCAGGAATATATTTATGTTGGGCAGGCCGGGTTGTGGAAAGAGCGAGCTATATAGAAGGCTTACCCCGAGATTGAAAGAGGAAAGTTTTGCCCAAGAATTTGTCAGGGTAGATGACTTTCCCAAGCTCTGGAATATCTTTGTCAACGATAAGGATTTTGAGAGATGTAAACCAACAGAGGATGGGGGATATAAAGTCACCGACTCCAAGGTCTGGGATGATATCCTGAGAGAGGTAAATAGGGACGTCAAGAAACTGGATAAGAAAGGAAGAATAATCTTCATTGAGTTCTCCAGACCAAACTATGTCCATTCCCTGAAAAACTTTGATAAGAAGATCCTGAATAAATCTCTTATTGTCTATATTGACTGTTCCTTTGAGACCTGCTGGAAGAGGAATGTGAGAAGACATAGGGCGGCCCTGGCCGCTGGAGTAGATAACCATCTGGTATCACGTGAGGAGATGGAAGAGACCTATCTTCACGATGACAAGGGTGAGCTATTAAGATTTGGAGAAGAATCAAAGATACCGATAGTGGTGGTTGATACTGATTATGAAGGGATGGCCCACTATAAGGGAATAATAGAAAAGATTATAAAAGCGATAAAAAAATTTAGGAGAGAGAAATGACCTTTCAAGAATCGGATTACCCCAATCTGAAGAAGGAGATGATAAATCTCATCCATAAGTATAAGAACCCAGCCCTAGTGATTGAGGTATTGAAGGAGATCTGGGAGACCCATAAGCAGATTCCCATCTATCCTGGGATAATATCCATGTGCCTGTCCAGTATGGTGAAAGAGAAAAAGATAGGGGAACTGAAGAAGGGAGAGCGGGTACTCATTAAGACGGGGACTTTAGAGATATTGGGTACTGTTAAATTAAAAAAGAAGGATAGGATTGTTTTGGAGAATTCAGAAGTATTGGAACGCCCCAAGAGTAGGGAAGTAAAGAATGAGGAAGTGAAGAAGATTCTGAGTTTGGAGAGAGGAATCCTGAAAAAGATATGGCCCACTTTAGTATTCAAGGACGCAGATAACCGCCCTTCAGGATCCCGAGGATCCTTCAGGATCTGAGGGGCAGATCAAAACGCAAACACGGATGAGCACAGATACAACACAGATTACAGGATGCACTTCGTTAGCATCCTAGAGAGCATCAAATTGATTAATACTTAATCATCAACGGCGGTGAACGAAGTGCGCCGTTTAATATTAAGCATTGCCACAGATAAATCCGTGACCATCCGCGGTGTTTTTTGCCCAAGCAGTAAGCAATACAAAAAATCCGTGTCAAAAGGAGAAGAATGGAATATAAAGTAAAGAAAGGCGATATCTATATCCTGAAAGGGCCGGGAAAGGTGAGAGTAAAGAGGGGAAGAATAGAAGCGGTGGGAAAGAGTGTTGAAGAAAATGAAGAGGTCTTTATTCCTCCGGGCAAGACCATTTCCTTAGAGGTTCAGAAAGAATCCCATCTTTCTTTAGAAGTAAAGAGGCCCGGCGAGATAAGGAAAATTAAAGAGAGAACCATCCCACCCTCCTGGGATGATCTTATCTCCCGCATGGTAAAAGAAAAAGCCAGGACAATTCTCGTTTTAGGAGAGGTGGATACGGGAAAGACCTTCTTCGCTACCTATTTAGCGAATAAGCTCCTGGAGAAGGGGGTGAGGCCGGCGGTCCTGGATGGTGATCCGGGCCAGAGCGACATCGGCATCCCAGGGACTTTGGGATTGGCGGTTCTAAAGAAGCAGGTGGTCTTTTTAACTCAAGCCAAGATATCTGCCCTCTACTTCGTGGGCTCCCATTCCCCGGGACTGCACTTTTTACCCACTATCGTGGGAACCAAGAGATTGGCAGAGGCTGGTCTAAAGAAAGCGGATACCGTCATTGTCAATACCACGGGTTGGGTACAGAGCGATGGAGGCCGAGCGCTCAAGAGATCAAAGATTGAGATCCTCTCTCCAGAGATCATCGTTCTTTTGCAGAGGAAGGATGAATTAGAACATCTGGTTAAAGGCTATGAGCCTGAAAAGATTGTCAGGATCCATGTCTCAAAGAAGACCTCCTTTACCAGTGAGAAGGAGAGGAAGAAGCTGAGGGAGCTGGCCAGCCAGAGATACTTTAAGGGCGCCAAGAAGATTAGACTCTCCTTAGAAAGAGTAGCAACCGATAGGTGTTACTTCAGGACAGGAAGAGAGATGAAAATTCCCGGGACTCTCTATGCTGAGAGGTTATCTGGCTTTGAGGGAACATTGATCGTTACTCAAAAGCCCCGCTCTCAAGAGAAACTGAATGAATTGGGTAAGGAGTTGGGAAATATCAGAAACATCGTTGCCGGAGATGAGAAGGGGATACTGGTCGGCCTCCTGGATGAGAAGGGCGATACCTTAGGAATGGGAAGAATAGAGGAGATCGACTACAGGAAGAAGGAGATTCTTCTTTCCACCCCGGTTAAAGACGGAGGAAGAATAAGAATTATCCAGTTTGGCTCCTTAAGGATTACTCCCGAGGGAAAAGAAGCGGGCTTTATCTCACCCGGTTACTTTTAAGATATCGAAACTTCAATGAAACCACGGATTAGACGGATTTTTTTAAAAAATATTTATTCCGTGGAAATCTGTGAAATTCGTGGTTACTTATTTTGGAATGGGGTAAGAGAAGATGAGCAACCCTAAAATCCCGGTTAAGGTCAAAAGAGAACTGGAACGGAAAAGTGCTGATCTAAGGCTACTTCTGGAACTCAGCACCCAGATAAGTTCTGCGCAGAAAAGAAGAACCCTGTATAATCGCATCGTCAAGCTATTTGCCGAGGTCGCTCAGACAGAGAAGAGTTCCCTGATGCTTTTTGATGAGAAGACAAGTAGATTACATATTGTAGCTGGGATCGGAATTAGTGAGGAGGCCAAGAGGAGGCTTAAACTTAGGATTGGGGAGGGGATTGCTGGTCAGGTAGCTCAAACGGGTAAGTCCATGATGATCAATGATACGGTAGGCGATTCTCGTTATGAGCCCCTCCGCATTAGAAGGAAACCGGTTCATCAGACAGAGTCTCTCTTGGCAGTGCCTTTAATGACAAAGGGCAAGGTGATTGGGGTGATTACCGTCAGTAATAAGGTGTCGCGGCAGCCCTTTATTCGCAATGATAGAATCCTTCTGGGAACCTTAGCCAGCCAGGCGGCAGTAGCTATAGAGAATGCCCGACTCTATATAGAAGCTATCACTGACGGCCTCACCGGACTTTACGTCCATGCCTATTTCCAGAGACGGTTAATGGAGGAGATAGAAAGGCTCTCTCGCCACCCGGCGCCCCTTGCTTTACTAATGATCGACATCGACCACTTTAAAAAATTTAACGATACCTATGGCCATCCGCAAGGCGATAGCGTCTTAACAAATATTGCCCGCATTCTTAAGAAGAATGTACGCACTGGAGACCTGGTTGCGCGATATGGAGGGGAGGAGTTTGCCATCATCCTTCATCACGCCAATCGTTCTAACGCTTTAAAAGTTGCCCAGCGACTAAGACAAGCAGTAGAAGGGTTTGATTTTCTGATTGAGAATAAAAAGGTCCAGGTGACCATAAGTATTGGCATGGCCGTCTGGGAAGCCGGGATGCATAAAGAGGAACTTATAAACCAGGCAGACCAGGCTTTATATCGTGCTAAGGGAGAAGGGAGGAATCGGGTCTGCGTATATAAAAGTAGCAAGTAACATTGAGCAAATAACATTGAACATTGAGCAAATAAAAATTAAGAATAAAAATTGACTTTATAAAATGTTCACTGTTCATTGCCCGTCCTCCGCAGTAGCAGGCTACTGCTACGGAGGATGGATAAATTGTAAATTTCCCCGACGAAGTCGGGGCAAGAGGAGGTGTTAGGAGATGGTAGAAGCAAGAGAAGCGTTGGGGATGATCGAGACCAAAGGATTAGTGACTCTCATTGAGGCTACGGATGCCATGATCAAGGCCGCCAAGGTGAATCTCGTAGGCTGGGAGAAGATCGGAGCAGGCTATGTCACTACCTTAGTGAGGGGTGACGTTGCCGCCTGCAAGGCAGCCTGCGATGCTGGCGCTGCGGCAGCTCAGAAGGTAGGGGAACTGGTAAGCGTTCACGTCATTCCCAGACCCCATCCGGATCTGGAAGGGGTAATGCCTATCACCCTAGGAAAGTAGGAAAGAAGAAGAGTAAGAGTTGTTAGTAATTAGGACGGGCTTTGCCCTATAGTAGTTAGTTTGCTGATTTGCTGTTTGTTTTTTAACTAACTACTAACCAACTAACTACTAACCAACTCCCAAGCGAAGCGAGGGATGCCTATGCGCCGCCCCATTATTGCCGGGAACTGGAAGATGAATGAGACCATCGACCAGTCCCTGGATTTAGTGACTAAATTGAAGTCCGAGGTCGCTGAGGTCAACGATGTGGACATCGTGGTCTGTCCACCCTTTACTTCTCTCTTTGCGGTGGGTAAAGCCATTCGGGGAGCGAATATCTTTCTCGGTGCCCAGGATATCTACTGGGAGGAGAAGGGAGCCTATACGGGAGAGGTTTCACCAGGAATGCTTACTAATGTGGGCTGTCAGTATGTCATCATTGGCCATTCAGAGAGGAGGCATCTCTTCGGTGAAGCAAACCAATCAGTGAATAGAAAAGTAAAAGCCGCTCTCAAGTTCGACCTTACTCCTATAATGTGTGTGGGAGAGAGGTTGGAGGAGAGGGAGAGGGGAGTGACCGAAGGGGTGGTGAGAGAGCATATCACCCGAGGGCTGGAAGGCCTATCTCGGGAAGAGGTATTGAAGATGGTCATTGCCTATGAACCGGTGTGGGCCATCGGAACGGGAAAGACCGCCACCCCAGATCAAGCACAAGAGGTACACTCTTTTATTAGAGGACTCTTGAGAGAACTCTATGATGAGGTCATCGCCTCCAAAGTTAGAATCCAATATGGAGGAAGTGTCAAGCCAGAGAATATCTTTGATCTAATGAGGGAGAAGGATATCGATGGCGCCCTAGTGGGTGGAGCAAGCCTCGATGCTAAATCCTTTGCCCAGATCGTGAAATACGAAAGATAATTGAGTCATTTGTCAGTCCGTCCATCCGTCAGTCCGTCAGGAGACGGATAAGACGGATATGAGGCAAAAGAAAGTGTACGATGAGAAGTTAGTTCGTTCCATTGTGAAAGAAGTCTTAGATAAGTTAAGCGTTGCTCCCAAGGCTTTCCCAGGAAAGATACCGGTCGGCCTCTCTAATAGGCACCTCCATCTATCTCAAAGGGATTTAGAGATTCTCTTTGGAAAGGAAGCAAAACTAACAAACCTAAGAAACCTTTCCCAACCAGGACAGTTTGCAGCAAATGAAACCGTTACCTTAGTGGGGCCGAAGGGAAGGATGGAGAGGGTGCGCATCCTGGGTCCAGTAAGAAAAGAGACCCAGGTGGAAATCTCAAGAACAGACAGCTACATCTTGGGGATCAAACCGCCCGTGAGAATTTCAGGGGATATAAAGGACTCAGGCGGAATAAAGATTATCGGACACAAGGGAGAGATTGACTTAAGGGAAGGAGTGATTATTGCCCAAAGACATATTCATATGTCTCCAGATGAGGCAAGGGGCTTTGGGGTGAAGGATGGGGATTCAGTAAAGGTGAAGGTCTCTGGAAAGAGGGCCTTAATATTCGATAATGTTATGATTCGTTCTGGACCAACCCATAGGTTGGATTTCCATATCGATATCGATGAGGCCAATGCCGCTGAACTATCTCAAGGAGACTTGGTCGAGTTGATAAAGGAGTAAAAGACTTTAGGAGACAAGTAGTGAAAATCTATGAGTATCAGGCAAAAGAAATCTTCACCGATTCGGGCATTCGGATACCCCGTGCCAGGTTGGTCACAGAACCAAAGGAATTAAAAGATACCCTTAGACATCTTCCCTTCTCAAAGTATGTTTTAAAGGCCCAGACCTATACTGGGGGTCGAGGTAAGGCAGGGCTGGTTGTCAAAGCCCATGATGAAAAGACGGCACTCAAAGAAGCCCAAAAGTTATTTAAAAGAGTAAATAAAATCCTCATACAAGAACAGATAAATATTAAGGAAGAACTTTACGTGGGATTTACAGTAGATAGAAGTAAAGCAATACGAAAGTTAATATTTTCATGTTCCGGGGGTGTGGAGATTGAGGAGCTGTCTCGTAATCACCCGGAAAAAATCATTACCAAAGAAATTGGCATCTTTACTGGACTATTACCTTATCAATTACGAGAGATATTAGTTGATTTAAACCTTGATAAGAAGGTGAAAAATTCTATTCACAAAACAATCCAGAGCCTCTATGAAATATTCAGCCGTTATGAGGCTACCTTATGTGAGATCAACCCCCTTGCTGTTACAGATGACGGTGAAGTAGTAGCAGTGGATGCCAAGATTATTTTTGATGACGATGCCCTTTTCAGACACAAGGATATTCTTAAATTAAGGATAGCCGAAGACGAAGAACCACTGGAGAGAGAGGCAAAAGATAAGAATTTAAGTTATGTAAAATTAGCTGGAGATATAGGTTGCATAGTAAATGGTGCCGGTCTGGCAATGGCAACCATGGATGTTATAAAACATTTCGGCGGGTCTCCAGCAAATTTCCTGGATATCGGTGGGGCAGCAAAAGCTCAAGCAATCTGTGATGCCCTCTCCATAATAAACAGGGATGAAAGTGTCAAAGCCATATTCATCAATATCTTTGGAGGTATTGTGAGATGCGATGAAGTGGCAAAGGGAATTATCAAGGCAAAAAATAAATTGAACATAGATAAACCCATGGTGATAAGACTTATCGGTACCAATGATAAAAAGGCGTATGAAATTTTAAAGAAAGAAGGTTTATCCTCCCATAAAAATATGAGTAAAGCAGCAAAAGCAGCAGTATCCGGGCGATGAGTATTTTAATAGATGAAGACTCAAGAATAGTTATCCAGGGTGCCGCTGGCGTAGAAGGTCGTTTTCACCTGAAACAAATGGTGGAGTACGGTTCCCACGTCGTGGCTGGGGTTGATCCCATGGTGAAAGAAGATACTATTGAAGGAATCCCTTCTTATAAAACTCTAAAAGATGCAGTGGAAAACCATTCTCCCGACACCTCAGTAATCTTTGTCCCGGCCCCCTTTGCTTTTGATGCCCTAATGGCGGCCATCAACCACAGAATCAAGACCATTATAGTTATAACCGAAGGTGTTCCGGTAAATGATATGCTGAAAATAAAACAAATCCTTAAATATAAGAGCGGAGTTCATCTTATCGGTCCAAACTGCCCCGGCGTGATTTCACCGGGCAAATCCAAAGCAGGGATTATGCCCGGTCATATACATACCTCGGGAAAGGTGGGAGTAATATCCAGAAGTGGTACCCTTACCTATCAGATTGTCCATACTCTTAGTGAAGCGGGCATTGGACAATCCACTTGCCTGGGTATTGGAGGAGACCCGGTGCTTGGTAGTGATTTCGTGGACATATTAAAGCTATTTAAAGAAGACTCTGATACGGAATGCGTAGTCTTGATAGGTGAAATAGGAGGAACCGCTGAGGAAGAAGCAGCCCAATATATTAAAAAAGAGTTCAACAAACCAGTAGTATCATTTGTGGCCGGAGTAACCGCCCCACCAGAAAAAAGAATGGGGCACGCCGGAGCAATAATTTCAGGCGGACGAGGAACGGCAAAAGAAAAGATAGAAATCTTAAAGGCCTCAGGGGCGGAGGTTGCTTCTATCCCCGATGAGATAGCGGAGATCGTTAAGAGTTATGTCTGAAGACACATACCTTTATGTTAAGAAAAACTGGTGCAAAAAATGTGGTATCTGTATAGAGTTTTGCCCGAAAAACGTTTATAAAACGGGAGAGAATGGGTATCCCATAATTGACGATATAAAAAAATGTACCCAATGCCGGATATGCGTAGCCATATGTCCTGATTTTGCCATTATCACAGATCCAAAAGTAACGAAAAGTTTAGCGGGGAGATAAATGCTTTTCTACAGATTATACAAAGATAA
>JAUWXM010000045.1 GCA_030616365.1 bacterium
CTATTCCCTCATAAATGGAACGGTCATCTTCTTAATCGGGATATTTGGTCTCTTGGGCTTAGCAACAGCGCTCATACCAAAGGAGGTTGCCTTCTGCATTCTGCTTTATATTGCTCTGGTCATCGGTGCCCAGGCCTTCCAAACGACCCCCAAGCTCCATGCCCCAGCAGTGGTCATTGCTTTTATTCCCCACATCGCAAACTATGTAAGGATCAATGTTGAGGGAGCGCTATTGGCAGCCAAGACTACTGCAGAAAAGGTAGGAATGATTGCCTTAGAGGACCAGGGGGTGAGTTATAAAGGACTAGCCTCCCTAGGCTATGGAGCCATCGTCACTGGATTGCTCCTGGGAGCCATGACCGCTTTTCTTATTGATAAGAGATTCAGAAGCGCTGGGGTCTATGCCTTCTCTGCTGCTATCTTAGCCTTCTTTGGAGTTATTCATGCCCCGGAGATGGCTTTCGGGGCTGCCCCCTGGCATGCTCTGGGTTATCTCTTCTTCGGTATCTTATTTTTTACTCTCTGGCTCTTCGGGAGGGCAGGCCATAAATTAGAAGTGGTGAAGGAATAGTAAGCAGCATAAAAGTAGAAACTTAAACAGGTAACAATGTAAAATGCAAAGTTAACAATTATCAATGCAAAGTTAAAACATAATTTGGCCGCCTTAACAGGCGGCTTTTTTATTCGTGTTGTTCCTCCGTAAAGCCCTTCGGGCCACGGGGCAAGCGTGCTTTTCTTTTTGCGTTTTTTAGTTAATTGAGTTCCGATCTTATCGGAACGAAATCTTCGACAAATGTCGAATATTTTAGCGTCTTTGCGGTTGCAATATTCGTGTCCTAAAAGAAAGTACTTGACATGGGCAAAAAGTGTGATATAATAAAATTTAAATAGTAAAATTTTACTAAACGAAAGGGGTGGAAAGATGACGCAGGAACTTGTTCTCCTGGGACTTCTGGAAGAAGGACCAAAGCATGGCTACGAGATTAAGAGGTTGATTACCAAGATTATAGAGACCTTCACCAGCATAAAAACTAAGTCCATCTACTATTCCTTGAGACAGATGGAAAAAGAGGGGCTGGTGGCCAAGAGGGTCTCTCGCACAGGCAGAAGGCCGGAGAAGTACATCTATCACATAACGAAGAAGGGGAGTGGAAGATTTCAGGAATTACTGCGCAGGAGCTTTCTCATTCTTGAAAGACCATTCCTAAACATTGACCTCTCCCTATATTTTTTGCCCTTCATTAAGCCCAAGATGGCTCTTGCCAGACTCCGTACTCGTCTGCGTGGCTTAGGAAGAGTAAAGGTATGGCTTGAGAATATGGGCAGATCCTTAAAAGAGAGGAATGCCCCTCGTCACCTGCAAACCATCATCCAGCATAACCTGGAACTAGCTAAGGCAGAGATCAACTTTACCTCCCAACTCATTAAAACTCTGGCTAAGAAAGCGGCGGTATGAACTATAGAAAATAAGGAGAAGGTAGCAGTAGAACGGTTTTAATACGTAACCCGAGACTCGTAACCCGTAACCCAATGACTTATTCACTTATTAACGTATCAACGTATTAACTTATTCACTTGTCAACTTGTTAACTAAATGTGAGAAAGGAGGTGAGAAAGAGTGAAAAAGACACTACTAATTCTCTGTTTGGTGAGCATTATGGTTCTGGGGACTGCCGGGTTAGCCCTTGCCAAGAACACCAGGTATGGGCCGCCCTGTATTGCTGATGACGCCGGAACTGTGCCGAAGAAGACTTTGGAATGGGGAACGAGCGTTATTCAGACCTGGGACTCTGGCTTCTACACCACAACCATCATCACCGCCCTGACCTATGGTATCACTGACCATCTGGAGGCCTATGTTGCTCCCTATGTGCTTAGCGCTGTCTATGGAGAGGACCTCCATACCGGTGGAAATACAGCCCTCAGGGCGGCCTATGGCTTCCACGGTGCGAATAATCAGACATTCAGTGACATCTGGGTAGGAGCAAAGTATCAGTTCTTGGAAGAATTGAAAGGTAAGGCGGCACCTGCTATGGCAGTGAAGTATGGCCTGAAAATTCCGGGTAGGACCAACAGCAAAGGCTTTACTACGGGAGAGGTTGACCACAAACTTACTTACTGTGTCACAAAGAGCGTGGGCAAGGCACAACTCGATGGGAATGTGGCCTTCAGGTATTATCACCGATCTGACGATCCGGCGGTCGGAAATGCGTTCACCAATGAGTGGAGTTGGAACGCTTCCCTTATGTACCCCATAGCACCCAAGACCCTATTGGCTGCTGAACTTACTGGGAAGAACGAGTACCGGAAGATCCACATGACCAGCGACGACTACATCACTGATGCCTATCTGGGGGTGAAGTATTCTGTCACCAAGGACTTTAAGGGGAAGATAGCTGTTGGTAAGCGCATAACCTGTGCCGACCCGGATATTCTGGGTTACTTAGGGCTCGTCTACTACTTCCACCTGTAGGTTGAAGAAGCTCTCCATCATTGATGGTGGGGGGCTGCATTAATTCATTCTTTTTGTATAATGGATTTAAATTATTAGTTAAGAAGAGTAAAAAAAATGATTAGGCACTGTAATGGAAGAAGATTAATCAAGGCCTTAGCTGCCTCTAATGATTGGCTTTCCTCCAAGATGGAGGTGGTCAATAACCTGAATGTCTTTCCCGTTCCTGATGGAGATACGGGCTTTAATATGTCTCTGACTCTGAAGGCAGCGGTTGAGGCCACCAAAGACCTAAAGAATAAAGACCTCTCTTCTATTGCTAAAGAAGTGGGCACAAGCAGTGTCATGGCCTCCCGTGGTTGTGCAGGAGTGATTCTCTCCCAGTTCCTGGTGGGATTGGCAAAAGGCCTTGCGGGGAAGAAGAGGGTAGAGGCTAAAGAATTGGCCCAGGCATTATTTAAAGGAGCAGAGGCTGCCTATGGTGGAGTGAGGGAACCAGTAGAGGGGACCATACTCACCGTGGCCAAGGAATCAGCGAAGAAAGCCCTTGAGATTGCGAAAGAAGAGAACGATATCGCTAAAATATTGAGAGAGGCCTATAAAGAAGCGCAAGAAGTATTAGAGAAGACGCCAGAGATGCTACCGGTATTGAAGGATGCTGGAGTAGTTGATGCTGGAGGAGCGGGCTTTGTCTATATCTTAGAAGGGGTTTTAAGACTTATAGAGGGCAAGCCATTGGAAGAGATATCTAGGGTAGAGGTTACGGTTGCCAAGACAGTCAATACCTGGCGAAGTATCCTGGTGGGCATTCGGGGAGGGGAACTGAAGGATATCAAGGAGGTTGAGACCATTGCTGGCAAGGCCATTCAGGCAGCAAAGGAGAGACTCTCCCGCCTTCCCCTACAGAAACTTAAGAATGCCACGGGCATAAGGAGAGTAGTGGGAACCTGGGAGAGGGTCTTGGGGGTTATTCAGAAGAGAGGTCTCTTAGATATTAAAGCGGTGAGGACTACCGCCCAGAGAGCGGTTGACACCTGGGAGAGGGAGCTGAAGTATAAGTATTGCACGGAATTCTTGATCAAGGGAAAAAATTTAGTCTTAAAAGAGATTGAGAATGAACTGGCAAAGCATGGTGATTGTGCCATCGTAGTCGGTTCTTCAGAATTGGCCAAGTGCCACATCCATACCAATGAGCCGGATAAGGTGAAGGCATACGCTGTTACCTTGGGAGAGGTGGATAAAGTAAAGATAGACGATATGGACAAGCAGCACCAGACCCTCTTAATGGAGAAGGAGGTTGGAGAAGCAGTAAAGGTGAAAGGATTAGGGATCATTGCGGTATCTACGGGAGAAGGATTGAGTAAGATCCTGAAAAGCATGGGTGTGGATGAGATATTAGGTGGGCCGAAGAAATTGAAACCCTCTGTGGAGGATATAAGTAAGGCCATAGAAGCCATAGAGGCAAAGGATATCATCCTCTTACCAAATGATGGAGACATTATTCCCGCAGCAGAGAAGGCAAAGGAGTTGAGCAAGAAGAGGGTGGAGGTCATTCCTGCGAAGAGTATTCCTCAGGGACTAACTGCTCTGATGGATTATAACCCAGAAGCAAGTATCGAAGAGAATAAGGAGGCTATGAGTCAAGCTTTAGGGAGAATCAAGACCGGCCAGGTGGCAAAGGCGGCCAGGATTGCTAAGTATAAGGAACTTAAAATAAGAAGGGGAGAGGTAATCGGTTTATATCATAAGGAGATAAAGGTTAAAGGGAGGAAGCCCCAGAGAGTGGCTCTGGATTTAATAAAAGAGATGGTAAAAGAGACAGATAGCATCATTACCCTTTACTATGGTAAGGGAGTGAGAAAAAGAAGAGCGAATCAATTACTGAACCAAGTAAAAGAAAAATATCCTAACCTCGATGTCCAGCTCTACTTCGGGGGACAGCCGCATTATTACTATATTATTTCAGTCGAATAGTAAATTAGTTATGAGTTATAAATGATGAATTATGAATTGTAGTTCCCAACTTAAAAACTCATAACCTATAACTCATAATTTATAATTCCGAGCGGAGGGAGGTTTAAATGGCAAAGTTTATGAAGGAGATTCCGGAGAATTTTAAGGTGATAAAGGAGAAGGACCCGGAGTTCTTTAAACTTGTAATGCAGGATATGGATAAGGTCTTTGAGAAGGGTGCTCTGGATACCAAGTATAAGGTCTTGATTGCCTTAGCCATAAATGCAGTAAGGGGCCAATCAGGTGCTGTCTCTCATTTATCTCGTATGGCAAGAGAATCTGGTGCCACAAAGGAGGAACTGGCAGAGACCTTGAGAGTGGCCTACTTTGAAGGCGGAATGCTCGGTTTAGCCACTGGAGCATACGCCTTTGTGGGATAGAAGGAGGTGGCGCAGAAAAGTAAAAATTAAAAATGCAAAATGCAAAATTAAAAATTACAAGGAGGGATAAAAAATGGCAAAAGTAGCGATTGTTACTGGAGATAACCACGGGATACCGGATAATCTATTGAAGAAATTGGAAATAACTATGCTTCATCATCCGGCGACCCTGGAGGGAAAAGAGTATCTGGTCAGGAAGACCATTAGTCCAGAGGATTTTTTAGCAAAAGTGAAGGCATCGAAGGGTTTTCCCAAGACAGCAGCAATAAACGTCGAGAGGTTTGCTGAAGTCTATCGAAAATTGACAGCAGAAGGGAAGTCCATTGTAAACATCACTATGGCAGGGGGGATATTTAGCCAGCCAACTCTTGATGCGGCAAAGGAGGCAATAAATAAGGTAGAAGGGGCAGATGTGGCTGTAGTCAATAGCATGCTCACCGCCCATCCCATAGGATTGGTGATCTTAGAGGCTGCTCGGGCAGCAAAAGAAGGGAAGAGTAAGGATGAGGTGGCAAAGATCGCCCAGGATGTTGCTTCTAAAAGCACCCTTATTTTAGCCCTCCCCGATTTGGAGTATCTCCATAGGGGAGGAAGAATAGGCAAAGGCAAGGCCCTTCTTGGCTCCTTGATGAAAGTCATCCCGATACTCATTATGAGGTATGGAACGCAGGCCATAGAACCCTTGGGAAAGGGAAGGAGTATCGCTCAAGTAAATCAGAAGATAATCGAGACTATAAAGACCGATATGGAGAAGTCCGGTGCTAAGAAGGTAAAAGCTCTCATCGGTGATGTAGGAGATAACCTAGAAGCAACGAAGACCTTAAAAGAGGCTTTAAAGAAGAACATTGACTGTGAAGAGATCATCATGGGAAAGTTGGGGTGTGAGATCGTTCATCTTGGACCAGGTGGCTGGGGAATTGGATATTACTTAGTCAAATAAAAGTTGATACGTTGATAAGATGATAAGAACCTGCTAAAGCAGAACCTTGTTTTCTCACTTCGTTCGAAAATAAGTTGATAAGAGATTTTGGTTTTTTAAAACCCCAATCCTAAAAAACTTATCAACACATAAACCTATAAACTTATCAACTAATTACAGGAGAGAGAATGTTTACTAAAATCATTCTGATGGTTGTGGGAAGTTATCTATTGGGTTCTTTACTCTGGGCCTATATCATTGCCAAGATAGTGAAAGGAATCGACATCCGGGATTATGGGAATCCAGGGGGAGGAACGATATACCGCACTATGGGAGGGAGATGGGCCACTTTAGTCGGTATTTTAGATGTGGGCAAGGCAGTCACCCCAGTCTTGATTGCCAATTTTCTTGTATTCGAGCGTAATTCTTGGCCGGTGGTCTTTGTTGCCATAGCAGTAATAATAGGCCACAACTGGCCCATATTCTTTAAGTTCAGAGGTGGAGGAGGATTAGCTTGTAGTGTAGGAATCTTGGCCTGCCTCATGCCTAAGGCCTTGGCCATTGTTCTGCCCTTCGGTATCCTGGCCGGCTTCATTATGTGGAAACTACCCATCTTCAAGAAGGCCAAGTCCACCGCCCCAGGAGGAGGAGCCGCAGCATTACTCCTCCTTCCCTTTATGGTTAAGATATTCTATAGACCAGAAGAAGCCCTATTTGCTTTGAGTCTCTTATTACTTTTCTTAGCTGCCATAAGGCAGGTTCTCAACGTCCCCAAAAGACTCATCCCCATAATTAAAGAATCGCTAAAAGAGAAGAAATGATTGTCAAAACCATTCTTATGGTAATCCTTGCCTATTTATTGGGCTCTGTAAACTGGGCCTATATCCTGGGAAGAGCAGTAAAGAAAATTGACATCAGGAAGTATGATAACCCAGGGGTGGCCGGTGCCTGGAGGCAGTTGGGTCCTAAATGGGGGGTATTGGTTGCCCTCTTGGATATTGGTAAGGCAGCCCTTCCGGTATATATAATAAAGGTGCTCTTTCTTCCCAATTATACTCCTATAATTTTGGTTGTCCTGGCAGTCATCCTGGGCCATAACTGGCCGATATTTCTACAATTTAGAGGAGGAATGGGCTTGGGAACAACCATGGGCGCACTTCTTATCCTATTACCTAAGGAATTTGGAATTGCCTTCTTAGTTGCTTTAGTAGTTGGCCTGGGCCTGTGGCTTATCTTGAAGAGAAGGAAAGCCACTGTGGCCTATGGATCAATGATCGGCTATATCCTTATGCCTATCTTAACCTGGATGAAATTTAGAGAATCTCATCCATTATTCATTCTCACCCTCCTCCTCTTCGGAGTAGTAATCATAAGGCAGATTCCCCCCGTAAAAAGATTCACAGAAAGAAGATAGATATTGGGAAGTTTTGTTGCAACTTGTGTCCGACCCGCCTTCCAAAGAACTTTGTTCGGCGGACAGGTCGGACAAGAAGTGCAACATTCGCTTTAAGTACGCACATTTTTTGAATAGAAATGAATTTACTTTACTTTATTTCTTTTCTTTCACTTTTAAATTCTCAATAATTTGGAAACAATAAATTTTTTGCAATATTTAGATGGGTGTGATATCATATTTTTGAGAGACAAGCCCCGTTAGACTCTTAAATGTCGTTATGCAATCTTTCTAATAATTTTGATACCGACTCCAAATAGATTTTTGTATTCGTACTCGTCGGTAGATTAGAGTCTAAACGGGGTAAAAATGGTTGTTATCAGGATACTTCTTCTTTTATTACTTATCCTTTTTCTCATTCCTTTTATCGTTTCCCAGAGAACGCGAATTGGGGTAGAATTACCTCCCGAGGTTCTTGCCCCCGAGGTCTCTATTCCAGAAGTCTTCATAAAAGAAGTTATCCCAGAGCCTGAGATTAAAGAGAAGATTACCGTCCAGGACATCTTGAAGAAGATGGAAGAGGCCTATGAGAAGGTGGAGGACTATCAGTGCATCTGCATCACCCAGCAGCTCTCAAGATTTGGAAAGAAAATGTATAAGCCCAAGGTCTTGAGACTTTCCTTCAAAAGACCGAATATGATGCACGCCATAGGCCTTCAGGGTGTAGAGGAAGGGGCAGAGGCCGTCTTCCGGGATGGAAAGGTAAAGGGAACCCACCATAGATACGTTCCCTTTGCGGTCTTTACCTTCGATGCAGATTCTGCCATCGCCCGCTCACCGAGACATGGCTTGAGGCTCGATGAATGCAACCTGAGAGGTCTCATCGGAAGGGCCAACCATTATCATAGAGAGGGAAAGATAGAACTTGTGGGAATAGAGAAGATCGAGGAAAGGGAATGCTACCGCTTGGTGATGATTCCTAAAAAGAAAGAAGGAAAACATCCCATTACCAAGGAGATCCTCTGGGTAGATAAAGAAAAGTCCCTGCCCATCCAGCATGCCATATATGAGGAAGGGGATAGGTTTGCCGAGTCGAGAACATTTAAGGACTTAAAAATAAATATCGGTCTGAGCGATGAGCTATTTGAACCTCCTAAGGCGAGATGGTGGAGGAAGAAGGGATGAAGCCCTTTCAGGTTGTCTTATTAGCCATTATAACTTATTTAGTAGGTTCTATCTCCTTTGCTTATCTGATTGGCAAGAAATTAAAGGACATCGATGTCAAAGATTATGGGAACGCGGGAGCAGCGACAGTATATAGAGAGGTCAGCCGACCAGCAGGTGCTTTAGTATTGATCTTGGATGTGACAAAAGCGATTATTCCTACCTATATTGCTTTAAAGATATTACACCTCGATTATAAAGTAGTAGTCTTAATAGCAAGCCTAACCGTGGTCGGTCATAACTGGCCGATATATTATCGGTTTCGAGGAGGAGCAGGCTTATCTTGTAGTATTGGGGTCCTGCTCTGTCTCTTACCCCGGGAGTTATTCATCGTTTTTCCCATAAGTGCAATAGCGGCTGGGATATTTTGGAAGATATTCGCCTTTGCCAAGTTCAAATCTACAGTGCCTGGGGGGGCGATGGTGGGCATGACCATTCTTCCCTTTCTCACCAAGTTCACCTTTAACGAACCCCCAGCCCTATTTGCTCTTACCTTTATTCTTCCGGCTTTAGCAGCAATAAAGAAATTTCCTCTCTTTAAAGTAAAAGTCTTGCCCCTATTTATCAGGCAAAAGAGATGAGGCTCTTAGGCATTATCCTGGGATATATTGGCTTACATCTGCTCTGGGGAAGGAAGATCTCTGTACCTTATGCGGTAGGCCTCAACCTTAACGGCTATCTCATCTTCATCTCCGCCTATCTTATGGATCTTTTAGTCCTCCTCCTTCTCTACTGGGCCTATGAGAAGACCTTCAGCCTAAGGTTTCTCTCTTTAGCAAAAGAGAAGGTGTTATCCTTTCAGGAAAGGATTTCGAAATCGAAGATGGTCTCCTGGGCAAAGCCCATGGGAAAGGCGAGTCTCTTTCTTATGCCTGCCATTCCTCCCGCTGGCCGACCGTTCATGCCTTTATTCTTGACTCTTTTTTTCAAATTGAAATATAAGGAAAGCTTTTTTCTCTTCGCCCTGGGAAACCTCATCGGTACCATTATCTGGGTATCGATGTGGGAGGGAATCATTACCTGGGCCAAGATATTAGCCCTCCTCTATCGTTAAGAAAAGTAACCCCATACCACCCCACCCTTTCAAAAGAAAGAGTGGGGGTTACGGGGCAAGCAAGTAAGAAGTGAGAAGC
>JAUWXM010000042.1 GCA_030616365.1 bacterium
TAGCGTTTTGGCGGTTGCAAGGAGAGAAAGTATGAAAAAGATAAAAGAAAGCATAGAATTTATTAGAGAGAAGACGGCCCTGAAGCCAGAGATTGGAATAATCCTGGGCTCTGGCCTGGGTTCCTTAGCGGATGAGATAGAGGGAGTCAGGATACCCTATAAGGATATTCCTCACTTTCCAGTATCGAAGGTTCCGGGACATAAGGGGAATCTGGTCATGGGAGAACTGGAAGGGAAGAAAATAGTAGCCATGCAGGGGAGATGCCACTTCTATGAGGGCCATTCTCTGGATGAAATCACCTATCCCGTTAGGGTGATGAAAGAACTGGGAGCAGCAATCTTGTTGGTAACCAATGCGGGCGGAGGAATAAATAGAAACTTCAGACCTGGAGATTTAATGATCGTCACTGACCACATCAATCTCATGGGAGTAAATCCCTTGAGGGGAAGAAAAGAATTTATTGATATGACCTTCACCTATAATAAGGAATTAATAGAACTAACAGAAAAGATAGCCTCTAATCAAGAGATAGAAATTAAGAAGGGGGTCTATATCGCCGTCCCTGGTCCGAGCTACGAAACCCCTTCAGAGATCAAGGCCTTTGAGAAATTAGGTGCCGATGTCGTAGGTATGTCCACCGTCCCCGAGGTCATCGTTGCCAAAAGTTTAGGGATGAGGGTCCTGGGTATCTCCTGCATTACCAATATGGCCGCAGGAATCCTAAAGAAGTCCCTCTCTCATAAAGAAGTGATTGAGACCACCAAGAAAGTAGAAGAGAAGTTTAAGAACTTAGTAAGAGAAATCATCAAAGAGGTTTAGCCCGTTGGCCCGTTTTGTCCGTTTAGCCGGTTTTAAACTGGATAACTGGCCAACTGGTTAACTGGCTAACGAAATCACCGATAGGAGATAAAATGAGGGTTTATGATATCATCTTGAAGAAAAGGAATGGCGAAAGATTAAGTAAAGAAGAGATCAATTTCATGATTGAAGGCTACTGTAAAGACCAGATCCCTGATTACCAGATGGCGGCCTTCTTGATGGCGGTATACTTCCAGGGGATGTCTCCAGAAGAGGCAACAGACCTTACCATGGCCATGGTGAACTCTGGCGATAGGGTGGACCTCTCAGAGATAAAGGGGTTTAAGGTCGATAAGCACTCCACAGGGGGGGTGGGGGACACCACGACCTTGGTGCTTGGTCCTATAGTTGCTGCTGCTGGAGGGATGGTAGCAAAGATGACCGGAAGGGGCCTGGGCCACACCGGAGGAACCATAGATAAGTTGGAATCCATCCCGGGATTCAGGACTTCCCTTACCATGGAAGAGTTCACAGAGAATGTGAACAGGATTGGCCTGGCTCTTATGGGTCAGACAAAGGAATTAGCACCAGCGGATAAAAGAATCTATGCTCTAAGGGATGTCACGGCAACCGTGGACTCCATCCCGTTAATTGCGGGAAGTATCCTGAGCAAGAAACTGGCTGCTGGGTCAGATGGAATTGTCCTGGATGTCAAGACTGGCTCGGGGGCCTTCATGGTGAAGTATGAGAATGCTCTTGCTTTAGCAGAGGCCATGGTGGCCATTGGTGAGGGAGCGGGAAAGAGGATGGTGGCTCTCATCACCAGTATGGAGGAGCCCTTGGGTCAGGCAATAGGGAATGCCATTGAGGTAGAAGAGGCCATTAATACCCTAAAGGGAGAAGGTCCAGAGGATTTGGAGGAGCTATGTATTGAACTGGGAGCGAACATGCTCTTAATGTCTGGGGTGGTGAAGAATCTGGAGGAAGCCAGAGAAAGGTTAAAGGAAGTGATCCAAAACAAGAAGGGCTTGGAGAAACTAAAAGAGATGACCAAGGCCCAAGGAGGGAATCCAGAAGCAATTGATGATCCTTCTCTTCTCCCTCAGTGTAAAGAGAGAATAGAAGTAGAGAGTCCAAAAGAAGGATATGTCCAGAAGATTGATGCCTTATCCGTGGGAATAAGTTCCCAGATCTTGGGTGCTGGAAGGCAAAAGAAGGAGGATGTCATCGACTCCAGCGTGGGGATTGTTTTGAAGAAAAAGATAGGTGACGAAGTAAAGAAAGGTGAACTCTTAGCCATCTTTCATACGGATGGAAATAAAGAAAAGATAGAGAACGCCAAAGAGAAGTTCTTGGCAAGCTACTCTGTAGGAAAAGAGAAGGTTGAGAAGCCCAAGTTCTTCTATGCCCGGGTGATGAAAAAAGGAGTGGAAGAACTTTAAAGAAAAAGGGCGACAAGGGAAACAAAGGTAGCAAGGGTGACAAGGGTTAACCCCTGTTACCCCTGTAGCCCCTGTTACCCCGGTAACCCTTGGCGTACTTAATTATTCAAAGGAGATGATATGAAGTTAGGTCGAAACTTTACCAATACCTTCGTTTTAGATAAACTAAGTCCTGAAGAGCAGAGGAAGGTTCTGAGTGGGGAGTATGACCTCTTTAGTATGAATGCCTTAGGATTGGTTAAGTTTAAAGAGGATATTCCCTCTCAGATTAAACTGGCCAAGGAGTTGGGTCTGGATCATATTGAACTGGATGCCGATGTCCCTAACCCCTATCCAGATTTTAATAAAGAAGAGAGAGAAAAGGTAAGGGAAGAAGCAAAAAAAGAGGGAATTTCTTTGTCTGTTCACCTCTCCTATTCCAATGTTGGTTCCAGCGTCTGCAGTCTACAGGAGTTGGATAGAAAAAAGGCGGTGGAACTCCAGAAAGTATATATCGACTTTGCCTCTGATATCGGAGCGAGGTATCTTATTATGCATCCGGGAAGCGCTCCCTTTTATATGGTCTCTAAACTTTATCTTGAGAAGTTGAAAGAGGCCTTAGTCAAGACTTTAGTAGAGTTAGGAGGTTATGCTCAAGAGAGAGGTCTTCTCCTTCACCTTGAGAATAATACCGCCTTTGATAACATCTTTATTGAGCCAGAGGACTGCATTGCCGCGGTTGAGGAGGCCAGAAAAAGAGGAGTGGAGGTTTACTTTAATCTCGATATCGGGCATTGGTTTACCCGGGCAGACTGTGGAAAAGAAATTCCTGATGAACCAGAAAGAATAATGGAAAGAATCCCCAAAGAATTGGTAAAGGAGCTCCACCTCAATGACTATGTTCCTGGGAAAAAGACCTTCCATCCACCGTTACATTTGGAGACTGGGCCCTTAAAAAGAAAAAACCTTGAGAATTATTTTAAGATTGTAAAGAAATTGGAGCCGGAACTCATCGTCCTGGAGACGGCCTATAAGTATCTCGATCAGGTGAAGAATAGGAAAAAGATTCTGGAAGAGGAAACCGCCTATATCAAAGGCTTGTTGGCGAGTATACAAGTTAACAAGGGAACAAGTTGACAAGGGTGATACGGGTAGCAAGGGTGACAAGAATTTAACCCCCTGTTACCCTTGTAGCCCCTGTCCCCCCTGTAACCCTTGACAAATTAAGTGTGGCCATGGCTAAGAAAACGAAAGAGAGAATTATCTGTATCATCGATACTGAGACCACGGGAAGAAGGGCGGATGGAGGGGAGATCATCGAACTGGGAGCGGTGAAGTACTCCTATAAGGATGGAAAGGCTAAAATCCTGGGAAGGTTCTTCAGGCGCATCCGGCCCAAGACAGACTATTTCGATCCCAACGCCTTAGCCGTGAATAAGATAGATCCCGAGACCCTGAGGAATAAGCCCCCTATAGAAGAGGTACTCCCTGAATTCTTAAATTTTATAAAGGGGAGCATCCTGGTCGTCCATCGGGCGGAATTTGATATTGATTTTATACGGGCGGCGATAAGGGAGTGTAAACTCCAGGTGCCCAATAACTGGGTCTGCGATACGGCAAAGATGGGAAGCATGCTCTTTAAGAAGAGGAACCTCCACTTAGAGGATATGATGAGTGAATTCAGAATAAAGAGGCTCTTTGGGAGGCATAAGTCCTGGATCGACTGCGTCTGCACCGGGAAACTCTTCTTTAAGATGGCCCGGGGATATAAACTCGCGGAACTCAGGGCAGAGAAGTTCAAGGAAATAAAATTCAGGAAGAACTATGACTATTAGATATCCTTTCGTCTTTCTCCTGGGTCGCCCAGGCTGTGGGAAGAGTGTAATCTATGAGATGCTCACTGAGAAGTTAAAGAAACGAGGGCTAGCCAAGGAGTTTATGAGGATAGATGACTTCCCTATCTTAAAAGAACTCTTTGATAAGGATGTCCATTTCAAGAGGCACAGGAGGAAGGCCGGGGGCTTTGAGGTTACAGACTGGAGCATTGTGGATGAGGTATTGAAGGTAGTGAATGAGAGGATAAAGAAATTAGAGAAAGAGAATAGGATGATCTTCGTGGAGTTTGCCCGTAATAACTATCTTCAAGCCTTAGAGAACTTCACTCCAGAGGTTCTATCAAAATCACTCATTCTCTATATCTTCGCTCCCTATCAGGTCTGTTATCAGAGGAATATCAAGAGGTTTCAAGAGAAGGGGGGGGAGGACCTGGATAGTCACATCGTCCCTCCCGATCTCATGGAGGCTTATTATAAAGAGGACGACTTCGAAGAACTCTTCTTGGAATCTGAGGAGAGGCTTAGCGGGGCTTCTCCCCTTCCTCTCATAGTCATCGATAGCCGAGAGACGGGAAGGAAAAGATTGGAGCCAGAGGTAGAGAAGGCAGTAGAGGCCTTGGAGAAGAGAATAAAAGGAGGCGTTAAATGAGAGGAGTGATAGATAGGATTGAGGAGGGGATCGCGGTCATTGAGCTTGAGGATAGGTCTCAGATTCTCTTCCCGGCCAAGCGGCTCCCTAAGGGAGCAGGAGAGGGAAGCGTCTTAAGGATTGATATCACCTATGATAGAGAGGCGACCAAGAGACAAAGGGAAAAGATCAAGAGACTCCAGGAGAAACTACTAAAGAGATCCCGCAGATAATCCATTCACTTGACAAATTTAAATAACTATGATAGCATAAAAGCAAAGGTTGACAAGTTAACAAGGTTACAAGATATAGGCTAGGTCAAAGGGTAACGGTAACGAAGCCCGTATCGTTTAGGGGTTACGGTTACGTAACTGAACAACGTAGCCGAAACGGGCATCGCCCGCCCTCCATAGTAATACTATTACGGCGGACGGGTAACCGTAACCGAGCAACATGTGACTTATCAACTTGTAAACTTATCAACTTATTGACTGATTCAAATTTGAAGGAGTAGTCAGTTGGTAGAAGCAAGACAGAGAACCCTGGAGCTGATATTGACTTCAAGTGGGCTCCTTACCCAGGAGCAGCTCGATACTGTCTTAGAAGAACAGCGCAAGGAGAAAGGGAGATTAGAAAAGGTCATCGTGCGCCTGGAATTAGCCACTATGGACCAGATCCTGAATCTCGTTGCTGCTCAACTGGGGATGAAGAGGGTAAAATTGGAGGATTATAAGTTCACTGAGGAGGCCCTGAAGGCCATCGCAGCAAGAACCGCCCACCTCTATAAAGTGATCCCCTTAAAGAAGACCGAGGATACCCTCACCCTGGCCATGGCCAATCCCTTCGATATCCGTTCTTTAGATGACCTGGCCCTTTTATTGGATTGCAAGGTGGAGGGGATGGTCGCTTCTGAGGATGAGGTGATGAAGGCCATTGAGGGACACTATGGGCTGGTTGAGGAGTCTGTAGAGGAAATGATGGCGGGTATGGAAGAGTTAGAGGTGATCAGAGAAGAGGAAGGAGCAGAAGAATTAGAGGAACTCCCGGATGATGCCCCAATCATCAAGCTGGTCAGTCTCATCATCCTCCAGGCCCTGAAGGAGAGAGCCTCTGATATTCATTTGGAGCCCTTTGAGAAGACATTCAAAATAAGATATAGGATAGACGGGGTATTACATGAGAAGACCCCTCCCCCAAAGCGCTTCCAGGCCCCTATGCTTTCCCGGATTAAGCTCATGGCCGGGATGAATATCGCAGAGAGGAGGCTCCCCCAGGATGGAAGGATTATGCTCAAGATGCTGGGCCGGGATATTGACCTGAGGGTCTCTGCCTTTCCCTCCCTCTTTGGGGAGAGCGTCGTCATGAGGATTCTGGATAAGTCCAGTGTCCTGTTAGGTCTGCAGGAGGTGGGCTTCTTATCCGATTATGAGGAGCTCTTCGATGTCCTGATCAAGAGGCCCAACGGGATCCTGCTGGTTACCGGACCCACGGGGAGTGGGAAAACCACTACCCTATATGCGGCACTCAATAAGATCAATACCACGGATGTCAAGATAATCACAGTTGAGGATCCGGTGGAGTATCACATCTCGGGAATAAACCAGACCCAGGTGAAGCCCAAGATCGGTTTAACCTTCGCTCGCTGCCTGCGCGCTATGCTGCGCCAGGCACCGAACATCATCATGATCGGTGAGATCAGGGATGTGGAGACGGCAGAGATTGCCGTAAGGGCCTCCCTTACCGGACATCTGGTCTTCTCCACCCTACATACCAACGATGCCCCCTCTGCCGTTACCCGCCTGGTAGATATGGGGGTGAAGCCCTTCTTGGTCACCTCCTCTATAGTCGGAGTCATGGCCCAGAGGCTGGTGAGGACCGTCTGTTCCGAGTGCCGGGAGGCCTATGAGCCGAGCACCAAAGACTTACTTCTCTTAAATAAGAAGAAGGAGGACCTGAAGGAAGGGAAATTATATAGAGGGAAAGGGTGTACGGCCTGTGCCCATACCGGCTACCGGGGAAGGACAGGGATCTTTGAGATTATGCCTATTACTGATAGAATAAGAGACCTCATCCTGGAGAAGGTCCCAGCCACTATGATCAAGACAAAGGCCAGAGAGGAAGGGATGAGGACTATGAGGGAGGATGGCTTCCTGAAGGTGGCCATGGGTCAGACCACCACTGATGAGGTATTGAGGGTAACCCAGACCGACATCGAATAGAGCAATTCAAAATTTAAAATGCAAAAATTAAAATGATCCATCTGAGGCGGACAAAATGTAAAATCAGGATTAAGGATTAAATAACTTAATCCTTAGAGCGAACGAAGTAAGCGCCTTAGCCCTTAATTCTGACATAATTCTTAGAGCGAAGCATGTTAGTACTTATTAATTTTGAATTTTAATATTTAATTTTTGATATTTAATTTTGTTTAAGGGGAGGATGAGATGTTGGAAATGGAAAAGCTCTTACAGATGGTCGTTGATCGCAATGCCTCTGATCTACATATCCATGTCGGCCGACCACCAGTACTGCGCATCGATGGAAGATTGCATCCTCTGGATATGGAGCCCCTGAAGCCAGAGGATACTCAAGCCTTTATGGAGGCCATCTCCCCCCAGAGGTATCAGGAGCAGATAAAGGAAATGGGATCGGCTGATTTTGGCTATACCTTCAAGGATCAGGGGAGGTTCCGGGTCTGCATCTATCGCCAGATGGGGTCGGTGGCCATATCCATGAGACTCATTCCCACCAAGCTCTTTACCTTAGAGGAACTGGGCCTTCCCCCTTCTGTTAAGGACCTCTTACATCGGCCGCGGGGGCTCGTTTTAGTTACCGGGCCCACGGGTTGCGGGAAGACGACTACCTTGGCCACCATGATCGATATCATAAATTCCGAGCAGGATTGCCACATCATCACCATCGAGGACCCCATAGAATACTACCATTCCCATAAGATGTCTATCGTCACCCAGAGAGAGCTTGGCCTAGATACCCCCTCCTTTGCCGAGGCCTTGGTGAGGGGTTTGAGGCAGGACCCGGATGTCATCCTGGTGGGTGAGATGAGGGACTTGGCAACCATCGAGGCCGCTATTACGGCAGCGGAGACCGGGCACCTGGTCTTCGCCACCTTACATACCAATTCTGCTTCCCAGACTGTGGATCGGGCCATAGATGTCTTCCCTCCCCATCAACAGGAACAGATCAGGATGATGCTTTCCGTCTCTCTGGTGGCGGTCTTCTGCCAGCAGCTCTTACCTAAAGCAAGCGGCAAGGGAAGAGTGGCGGCCTTTGAGATCATGATGGTCACCCCGGCCATCGCCAACATGGTTCGGGATATGAAGACCCATCGGATCCTTTCCGCCATCCAGACGGGAACCAGGTATGGGATGAAGACCATGGACCAGTCCCTCTTCGAGCTCTACCAGAGGGGATTAATAACCTATCAGGATACGATGATCAGGTGTCACGATAAGGAAGAGATGCAGAAGCTCATTCAGGAGAAGAAATAATGGCTGAAAAGAGACCAAGAGAAGTTCCCACCCCTCCCATTTCCCAGCAGAGGCCCTTAGGCCAGATACTCAAAGATGCCGGGGTCATCACAGAGGAAAAGTTGAAGCGCGCCCTGCAGGAGCAGAAGAGCACCCATGAGAGACTGGGCAAGATATTGATTAAGAATAACTATGCCACAGAGGAAAAGATCCTAAATGCCCTGGGGAAGCAGTTCGGCATGAAGGTGATAAGCCTTGCCCAACATAAGATAGATGAAGACGTCCTGGATACTATTTCTCCTCCCCTCGCCCATCTCTATAAGGTGATGCCTATTGAAAGGAAGGGGGATGTCCTGACCGTGGCCTTTGCTGATCCTCTGAATGTCCATGCCCTGGATGACCTGCGTCTCATTGTCGATGGCCAGGTAAACCCGGTCATCGCTGCTGAAGAAGAGGTGATGCTGGCCATAGAGAAGCACTATGGCGTGGGGGAGGAGACGGTGGACCAGATGATAGAGAGTATGAGCGGGGAAGGCACAGCAGAGATAGTGGAGGAGGTAGCAGAGGAGGATATCGCGGACCTCAGGAGGATGGCCTCTGAGACGCCCATCATAAAGCTGGTCAACCTCATCCTGATGCAGGCCATAAAGGATCGGGCAAGTGATATCCACATCGAGCCCTTTGAGGACACCCTCAAGGTGAGGTATCGGGTGGATGGGGTACTGCATGAGCTCGCCCCCCCTCCCGCGCATCTCCAGGCAGCCATCATCTCCCGGTTCAAGATCATGGCCGATCTCAATATCGCAGAGAGGAGACTTCCCCAGGATGGGAGGATAAAGATTGTCATGGGAGGAAAGGAAGTCGACCTAAGGGTCTCCTGCCTCCCCACCATCTTTGGGGAGAGCGTGGTCATGAGGGTCCTGGATAAATCAGCCATCATGATGGATCTTGCGAAGCTCGGCTTCTCTAAGGAGATAGAGGAGCAGATGAAGGAGCTCATCCATCGTCCAAACGGAATCATCTTAGTCACCGGGCCCACGGGCTGCGGGAAGACCACCACCCTTTATGCCTCCTTGGCCAGAATAAACAAACCGGAACTTAAGATCATAACCTTAGAGGATCCGGTAGAATATCAGCTCCATGGGATTATCCAGGAGCCCATCAACCCCAAGATAGGCCTCACCTTTGCCCGGGGCCTGAGGCATATCCTGCGCCAGGACCCGGATATCATCTTTGTAGGGGAAATAAGGGACCTGGAAACCGCCCAGCTGGCGGTTCAGGCCTCTCTTACCGGACACCTGGTCTTCTCTACCCTGCACACCAACGATGCTCCAGGAGCCATCACCCGCTTGATCGATATGGAGGTCGAGCCCTTCTTAATCACCTCCACCTTAGAGGCCATCTTAGCCCAGAGGCTGGTGAGGACCGTCTGTAAGCAGTGTAAGGAGCCCTATACCCCAGATCCCAAGGTGGTGAGCGATATCGGATTGACTCAAGAATCTATCGCTGAGCTCAAGTTCTATAAAGGGAAGGGATGTCCGGAGTGCGCCCACACCGGCTATCATGGTCGGAGTTCCATCGCAGAACTGCTCATTATGAATGATCCCTTAAGGGAATTGATATTGAAGCACGCCTCAACCTCCATGATTACCGCCAAGGCCCGGGAGACCGGAATGGGTAGCCTATTTGAGGATGGCTGGAGGAAGATATTAGCGGGAGAGACGACCATAGAGGAATTGGCCCGAGCAACCACTGCCGAGGCGGAGGCC
>JAUWXM010000016.1 GCA_030616365.1 bacterium
TCATAGGAGACATTCTTCCTTTCGCCACTTTCCAGATTTTCAATCTCAATGCTTTTCTTTTCAGGAATAATCCTGGTTGCCTCACAATTTAGATACTTCTTTATTCCAGAAATTCTTAAGGTATATTTCAACTTCTCTGGAGAATCTACTCTTCCATCTAAGAGGAAGGGTAGGCCACAGGAATGAAGTAAGTCGAATGCCTTCTTATCAATGATTGTGACCTCATTTTTAGGGTACCTCTTCCTGATTGTTAAGCAGGCTCTTATTCCCGCTGTTCCCAGACCAATAATGACTATTTTAGCCAATTCCTTCTCCCTTGCAACCGCAGATTTCGCAGAGAAAATCGCAGAGTTCGCAGAGAAACTCTGTGTTCTCGTTAGTTTTTCTCTGTGCTCCCAGTGGTACTCTTTTTTAATGCTCTTTTCAGTATCTTGCCTGTTGCGGTTTTGGGAAGTTCTTTCCTGAACTCTATCTTATGAGGGACTTTATAGGAAGCTAATCTCTCCTGGCAGTACTTGATGATCTCCTTCTTGGAAAGTTCCCTTCCCTCCTTCAGAGCAAGAAAGGCCTTGGGCACTTCCTGCTTCGTCTTATCCTCTACGCCAATAACCGCTACCTCAGCGATAGCGGGATGGGAGTATAATACCTCCTCTACTTCTCGGGGGTAGACGTTTAGGCCACGTACATTGATCATATCCTTCTTGCGGTCCACTATATAGATATAGCCCTCTTCGTCCATCTTGGCCAAGTCTCCGGTATAAAGCCAGCCCCTCTTCAGGGTCTCCTCTGTCGCCTGGGGAAGGTTGTAGTATCCCCTCATGACATTGGGACCTCTAACGATGAGTTCTCCCACCTCTCCCCTCTTGAGCGAACGACCTTGGTCATCAACCACATCCACCCCCACTCCAGGCAAAGACAACCCTACAGAACCCGGCTTTCTTATATCCTTAACCGGGTTCAAAGAAACCACAGGTGAGGCCTCAGATAGGCCATAGCCTTCGATCAAGGGGATGCCGAACTTCTTTTCAAACTTCTTCAATACCTCAACTGGTAAGGCAGCTGCCCCGGAGACAGCGAGTCTCAAAGGATTCAAGAATCTAAAGGGGCGAAAGGTGAGTATTCTGGGGAGAGAAAATTGGGTCAAGATATTGTAGATGGTTGGGATACCGACGAAGATGGTGGGCCTTTTTCTCATGATCTCTTTTATCACTTCTCCAAAGGCCCTCAAGGATTCAATGATGGTTATCTTCGCTCCCAGATAGAGGGGAACCAGGATGCAGACCGTGGTAGTGAAGGAGTGAAACATGGGAAGAACCAATAGGAAGTTATCCTTCGATCTCAGTTGGGCTGCTTCGGCACTGGAGATGGTGTTGGAGATAAGGTTATTGTGGCTCAGGCAGGCACCTTTTGGGTAACCAGTAGTTCCTGAAGTATAAATAATGACCGCGGTCTCGGTTTCTGCCGCTTCAGGGAAGGTAGCCGAGACTTCCGGCGTTACTAATTCTTCAAGGGCGTAAAGCCCCGAGGGGGCCACGCCCCTTTTCGGGGTAACCGTTCCTGAGATGGATGATTTATCCCGCACCAGTGTCTTGGTGCGGGATTTATTGCTAATGATGATTCTTTCTAACTCCTCAAGCCGGGGACGCAATGGCCCTACGGTCTCCATAAAATCCTTTGAGGTGATTAAAGTGGAGACCCCGGCATCGTTCAAGGTATGTCTTAATTCCTCTCCCTTCAGGAAATTATTCAGAGGAATAACGATTCCTCCCATCTTTAAAATGGCAAAATAACTTATGATAAACTCTGGACAGTTGCCCAATAGGATTCCTATCCTATCCCCTTTTCTGGCCCCCTTTCTCATTAGGCCTGAGGCCAGTTTATCGACCCTTTCTCCCAATTCCTTATAGGTGATCTTCTCTCTCTTAAAGAGAATGGCGTATCTTTTTCCATACTTTCTAACACTTCTCTCAAGCATCTCAGTTAGGGTCATGGGTTACTCCTTAATGTTGAGTTGATAAGTTGATAAGTTAATAAGAAAATATTTGGTTACGGTTAGGGTTACGATGCCCGTTTCGGCTACGTTATTCGGTTACGTAACCATAACCCCTAAACGATACGGGCCTCGTTGCCGTAACCCTTTTACCTAGCCTATATTTTATACCTTGTCAACTTTTACCCTGGGCTCTTAGCCGGTTGACAAGAAGGTGGGCTTGACGGGTGGGCTCGGGCAGTCGGTAGCCTCGCAGGCATTTTAAGACTATTTCTATTGAACTTTTCAAATCTATCTTATGGCCAGGAGAAATGAATACAGGAGAGACATCCTCTTTTGTTCTTAAAACAGCACCGATGACTTCATTATCCTCTCTTAAAAAACTGTAAGAATCTCTTTTTCTTTCCGGCTCTTGATAATTGCCGATTAGTCTTGATTTTGCACAGCCAATGGTTGGTTTGTCTAATAGGATCCCCATATGGGTAGCCAGGCCCAGCCTTTTAGGGTGGGCTATCCCCTGGCCATCGAATATTATGACATCCGGCTCGATCTTGATCTTCTTAAAGACCTCAATGAGAAGGGGCCCTTCCCGAAAGGTAAGAAGACCTGGGATATAGGGAAAACTTGGGTTACCTATAGTGTGTTGCTCTTCCAAGATTTCTAATTGACGACGCGCTTCGCTTGCCTCGTCTAATCTACAATTATCAGGAAAGGAAAAGATAATTACTGCCGCATAGGCCTTATTACTTTTCTTAGAAAAAGAGATATCTGCGCCTGCAATTCTTTTAACTTCAGAGAAGTCTTTCTTTAGAATAATCCTTCTTCTTAATTTTTCCTGTAGTTTAATCGCTTCTTGAGGACTCAAATCCCAAGGATGAGAAAAAATCGGTTTCACTTCGCTAATCTATCTTTTAACTTCTGGCTGGACTTGAAGAAAGGAACTCTATGGGCCGGGATTTCAATCTCCTTTCCCGTAACTACATTCCTTATCTTTCTCGCTGACCTCTCCTTTGTCTCAAATTTCCCTAAGCCTCTGATAATCACCTCATCCCCCTTGGCCAGAGCCTCTTGAATAGTCTTTGTGAAGCAGTCGATGATTGCTAAGGCATCCTTCTGGAAGAGGCCCGTCTTCCGAGCAACATAGACCGCCAGATCCAATTTATTCATCCCTTTTTCTCCGTTATAATTTTAGGTTTGGAATGCCAGTTATTTCACAGACCACCAAAATTAAACTCAAGTTTTTTAATAAGTTTATTCTTATTTATTTTGAAGACCTCGAAATCGTGTCTTTCATATACTCTGTTAAAAATTAGAATGTATTCCTGATTGTTAAATGTGAAGATGTCCCACAAATTTCTCGTATAACCGCCTGTTTCTGGATCCGCCTTCTTTATTTTGATTTCTGGACTATACACTGTATCATTTCTTACAAGGACAAAGGAATGTAAAAACCAGCAATTTGTATCTAAAAAATCCTCAACAGTGAAATCTTTTGACTTCTTATCTAATTTATTAATCTGGTAAAAGATGAAATTTCCTTTATTTGTCTTAATAAATTTCTCATAGATGATGTCACCAACAAATCTTTTATTCTCTTCTGCAACAGAAGATTCAATCTTTTTTAGACTTTTTGGAGATATTACTTTACTAATTCTTTGCTTGACTTTCTTTAACTTCAATCCTGGATAAGCTTGAACAAAATATAGACCATCGCGGAAGGAAATATAGTCCCAAGATGCATAGATTGGTTCTTTTTTCTCCTCCAGAAGGTTTAAAATCTCAGGCTTTCCAAGAGAATGGTATCGGTTTACAGGTTTATATGTATAAACTCGATCTGGTTTTAGATATAGCTTACGAATATAATTTTCCAAATCATTCGCGAAACTGGTACTTGAACAGCTAAGCAAAACAACTAAAAGAAGAATATTGCTAATCTTCATTTGAAACGAGACCTTATTCATCCCTTCGTTCCTCCCACGATAATTATTTCAAGGCCTATCTATAATAGAATCATATCCATGAGTTCTCAACCATTTTTTTCCAATCTCTTTCAATTTAGGATTGCGAGAATGGAAAAAACTCTCAGCCAACTCTTTATCCTGATATTTACTAAAAACATCAATCAAAACTTCCTCATCTCCCTCTTCGATATTGTTTATATAAAACCAACAAGCACCGATAATTACTGGATAATCCTTACGAGCTAAGGCTTCTCTAAGTGCTTCTTTTGCTGTATTATTCTTTGTCCACCTTAAAGCACGCGCCGCGGATTGCCTAAGTTCAGGGTCGTTATCCTCCAAAAGTAAGAGCAAGGAACTTATTGCCGGAGCTCCCAATCTACCCAGGGCATCTGCTGAGGCAACAGAAAGTTCAGTATCCTTACTGCGTAAGATTTCGATCAGGGAGGCTACTGCCCTTTTATCTTTAGTATTTCCTAAGCTTATAATCGCTCCTAGCTGAACATTTTGGTCGCTATTCTCTAAAGCCTCAATTAGAGAAGGTAGCGCAGATGGTCCAATCTTTACCAAGCTCCGGATCGCCATTGCTCTTACATACTGATTTTCGTCACCTAATAGAGTGATGAGGGAAAGTATACTTTCCGGATCTTTTATCATACCTAACGCTTGGGCAACTACACGACGGATGTTAGCTTCCTCATCTTCTAAAAAGGGCACCAGGTAAGGAATAGCTTCTTTTCCTATATTCCCCAGGGCACAAGCAGCCTCTTTTCTAACCTGGTATTGACTATCTCTTAGGGTAGCCGTCAGTGGTTCCAGAGCTTGAAGATCTCTTATTTTTCCTAAGGCCCAAGCTGCGCTCTCGCGAACATGCCAATCCTCGTCTTTTAGAGCAATAAGAAGGGGCTTTACTACTTTAGGATTTTTTATTCTTCCTAAAGTAAATGCTGCTCCACGACGAATCCTGAAATCCTCATCTTCCAAAGCAGCGATAAGCGGTTCTACAGCTGGTGTTCCCATTGCTCTTAAAGCACCTTCCGCTCTATATCGAACATGCCAATCCTCATCTTTCAGAGCAATAATAAGAGGTCCTATTGCTTTAGGATCTTTTATTTTTCCTAAGGCCAAAGCAGCATGCTCGCGAACATCCCAATCCTCATCTTTTAGAGCAATAATAAGCGGCTCCACCGCCTCAGGAGCTTTTATTTTTACTAAGGTAAATGATACTATCCTACGAACCCGGACATCCTCATCCTTCAAAGCAACGGTAAGTGGTTCTACGGCTGCCTTGTCTCTTATCTGGAGCAAAGCACTTGCTGCTTCGGACTTCACCCTGGGATTAGCAGTCTTTAAAGCGCTAACCAATGGCTCTACCGCCGGAGCACCCATTTTTCCTAAGGCAAGACTTACTCGGTTGAAATCTCTTAAATCCTCGTAATCCAAAATCTTAATCAGAGGAGCTATCGCTCTGGGATCCTTTATGTCGCCTAAGGTCTCGGCCACTAAACAACCGTGGGCAGCATCTTTATGGATAACCTTAATCAGGGGATTAACCGCCGGGGTTCCTATTCTTACAAGGGCCATCCGAGCCTCACTCTTATTATATCGATCTTCATCTTTTAATAAAACAGTAATTAAAGGGGAAATCGCCCACTCGTCCCCTTTTCCTAATACCGAGATAGCATAAAAACGAACCTTTGAGTCTTTATTCTTTAGGGCCTTCCTAAGTTCCTTTTTGCCCGGTTCTCCTAATTGGACTAAAGTCCTGGCTGCTTCTCTTCTTACTCTTCCTAAAACAAGCGCTAACGGCTTTGCTGCTCGCGGATCTCCTATTTCACCCAAAGACTTAGCAGCGATTTCAGCCACTCGGGGATCTTCATCATTTAGACAAATAATCAGGGCTTCTACTGCTCTTGGGTCTTTAAACTTGCCTAAATACCAGGCCGCGCGGAAGCGAACCCATGAATTAGAATCCTTTAATGCTCCAATTAAAGGGACTACTGCCCGAGAATCCCTTATCCTGCCCAAAGTATTTACAGCTGCTTGGCGTACTTCCCAATTTTCATCCTTCAAGGTGGCAATCAGAAGGTCCACTATACGGGGATCTTTTACGTACCCCAAACCCACTGCCGCACTTCTTCGGATTTTTGGATCTTTATCTTTTAAATTTTCGATCGTCTTTTCTACGTTAATTTGGACTCCCCAAACGCAATTCACTAAGCAGAAAACGAAGATTAACAAAAGGCTAATAACTCTTCTCTTATTCACTTCTTGGTTCCTCCTACGATAATCTTTGGGATGCGCAGGGTGGGCTGGCCATCTGAGATGGGAACGCCTTGTCCTTCCTTGCCACAGGTTCCGATTTCAAATCCTAAGTCATTTCCCACCATATCGATCTCTCTTAGAATCCTAGGGCCATTTCCTATTAAGGTTGCTCCCCTCACCGGTTTAGTGATCTTTCCATCCTCAATCAGATAGCCTACTTCTACCTCAAAGACGAAGTCACCGTTGACGCTATCCACTTGCCCCCCACCCATCTTCTTAACGAAAAGTCCCTTCTTGGTTGATTTGATGATCTCTTCTGGATCGCTCTTCCCAGAAGCGATATAGGTATTGCTCATCCTGGGGATGGGCCGATAGTGATAGGATTGTCTCCTACCGTTCCCGGTTGGTTTTGTCTTATCTTTCTTAGCGGTCAGATAATCATAGAGATATTTTTTTAATACTCCATTCTCGACTAAAACTGTCTTCTGGGAGGGGTTCCCCTCGTCATCGAATTTGTAGGAGCCCCTTTTATTAGGAAGGGTGGAATCATCGATAACTGTGATTAAGGATGAGGCTATCCTTTTGCCCATCTTCCCACAGTATTTTGAGGCCCCCTTCTGGATGATATCTGCCTCCAGGCCATGACCGATGGCCTCATGAATCATGGTCCCTCCGGCAGAAGAGGATAGGACAACGGTCATCTCTCCCGCAGGTGCCTTCTGGGCCTCTAACATCAGAATAGCCCTTCTTGCTGCCCAGGTGGCAATCTCTTCAGGAGAAAATTCATCGAATACTTCCCAGCCGATAAATCCTCCTTTAGTCTCTGTTCCTGTTTGTAGAATTCCGTTCTCTTTAACAACGACCGTAACGCTAAATAAGAGCTGTATTCTTTCATCCTCTGCTAAGGTTCCATTTGAATTGGCGATAGTAATCTTCCTGATGCTATCTCCATAGCCGACCATTACCTGTTTAATTCTCTTGTCTATAGAGCGCGCTCTCTTATTGGCTTCTTTTACAATTCTTACTTTTTCTTCTATCTTGACTTCTGAAGGAGGTCTTTTTATCTTAAAATTAACGTTTGCTTTAGTCGGTTTGAGATTAATCTTTATCTTCGGAGCCTTACTGGATACTCCGGCGCTCAACGCTTTGGCAGTCTTTAGAAGACTTTCCTTCGTTAGCTCACTTGTGGAGGCATAGAATGTCTTATCTTTGGAGATTAGTCTTATGCCGGCGCCGCTATCCGTTCCCGAGGAGACGACTTCGATCTTATTCTCCTCACAGGAGATACTGATGGTCTTCTTCTCTTCAATGAAGACCTCAGCAAAATCTCCCCCGTTTGTTAAAATAGTTTTTAAAACTTCAGTCAAGACTTTTTTGGAAAGCATTTTTTATGCCTAGTTTCATTACTAATCTTGTTTTTCCTGATAACCCGATTACCTGATTACCTGATAACCTATTGTCTTTTCTGGTATTTCCATACCGCCCTATTATGTTCTTCTAAATTGGAAGAAAACTCGTGGGTTCCATCGTTTCGGGAGACAAAGTAGAGATAATCAACGTCTGCGGGATATAGAGCAGCCTGAATGGCCTCTCTCCCCGGATTTCCAATGGGACCTGGGGGGAGACCCCGATATCTATAGGTATTATAGGGGGAATCTATTCTGAGATGTTCCTTCTTCAGGTCTCCATCGAAGGCCTCTCCCAGAGCATAGATGACTGTGGGATCTGCCTGTAAGGGTCTTTTTGCTTTTAATCTATTATGAAAGACAGCAGAGATAAGGGTTCTTTCTTCTGGAGCACTAGTCTCCTTCTCAACGATGGAGGCCAGGATAATGGTCTCATGAAAAGTAAATCCTAATTCTTCCGCTCTTTTCCTATCCTCTTCGGTCACCTTTTTGTTGAACTGGAAGACCATGAGTTTAATAATCTCTTCTTCCTCCATTCCTTTGGAGACTCTGTAGGTCTCTGGGAAGAGATATCCTTCTAAGCTCTTTGCTTGGATGCCGAACTGGGAAATAAATTTAGCATCCTTAGTCAGGGCAATGAATCTCTCTTTCTCTGCCAGACCTTTCTTCTCTAAAACTGAGGCAATCTGGCAAATATTATAACCCTCTGGAATGGTGAAGGGACGGGCCAGGACCTCACCCTTTTCTAGCTTGGAGAGGATCCGGGAGAGGTTCAGAGAAGAACTTAATTCATACTCCCCCGCCTGAAGTTTATTCTCTACTCCTTTCACTTTAGCTAATACTCTAAAGGCTAAACTATTCTTAATCAGCCTCTCTTTCCTTAAGAGGCGAGCGATCCCTTTAGCATTCATTCCCTTGGAAATCTCAATGGCTTTAACCTGGGGGGTCTTAGAGTCTAAAGGAATATAGAGTTGGTAGATAACAAAGACCGAGATAATCAAGATACAAGAAACAATAACCAAACAAATCCCAATATTCAAATTCAAATACCCAAACTGTTTGATTATTGGTGATTGGTTATTGAATATTGTTTGTATCTTGTTTCTTGGTGTTTGGTTATTAATCATTGTCTCACTTTCCCACTTTCTCACCTGCCTGCCCCGTAGGCTTGTCCTTCGGGGCTCACTTTCTCATCGTTCTCTGGCTATCCAGATAATTCTGGAGGATGAGCGCTGCGGCCAGTTTATCTATTACTTTCTTTCTCTTCGCCCGGCTCAAGTCTGCTCTTAGAAGGACCCCTTCAGCCTCTTTTGTGGTGAGCCTCTCATCCCAGGTAAGAATGGGCAGATTAATCTCCTTCTTTAGATCCTCAATAAAGGCTAATATCTTCTTCCCTTGTTCCCCGACGCTTCCATCCATATTCTTAGGAAGTCCTACCACAATTTTCTCAATATTATAATCGCCTACTATTTTTTTTAGATCCACAACATCTTCGCGCTTTATAGTAGAAATCCCCTGGGCAGTATAACCCAGGGGATCTGATACGGCAACCCCAATCCTCTTCTCCCCAACGTCTAACCCTAAAATCCTCTTCATCTGGTTTACTTCATCTTCTTTCTTATAATCCGGGAAACTTCCTTCAAAGCATAGTTCAATTTCGCTGGATTCTTTCCTCCCGCTTGGGCAAAATCCTTCCTCCCTCCTCCGCTTCCCTTAATAATCCTTGCTACCTCTTTTATAATCTGGCTGGCATTCAACCTATCTGTTAGGTCTTTGGTTACTACACAGACCAATCCCACCTTTTTATCCATCACCGAACCTAAGATGATTACTCCCGATTTTAGTTTATCCTTTAAGAGGTCGGAGGCATTGCGTAGTCCCTTAATATCCAACCCTTCCATCCTGTTTGAGATTACTTTGATTCCTTCTACTTCAACTGCTTTCTTTATTAATTCCTCCCTTTTTAAAAGGGCTTCCTTGCTCTTTAATCTTTCGACTTCTTTCTCCAGTTCTTTTACTCTCTGAACTAATCTTTCCACTCTCTCCAGAATCTGAGGGGGCGCTACCTTCAACTCTCTCGCTATCTTGGACAGAAGGTCTTCTCTCTCCTTCATAAATCTGCAGGCTCCTTCTCCTGTCAAGGCCTCGATCCTCCTTACCCCAGCGGCGATGCCGCTCTCGCTTACTAGCTTAAATAATCCGATCTCACCCGTGGCCTTCACGTGGGTTCCTCCACAGAGTTCCAGGCTGAAGTCTCCTATTCTAACTGTCCTCACTCTCTTTCCATACTTCTCACCAACCAGGAAGATGGCTCCTCTCTTCTTTGCTTCCTTAAAATCCATCATAGAGGCTTCTACCTTTATGTTCTCCCTTATCTTCTTATTGATCATCTTCTCAACTTGAGAGATCTGTCTATCGGTTAAAGGAGCAAAGTGGGTGAGGTCGAAGCGCAGCCTATCGAAAGAGACAAAGGAACCGGTCTGCCTCACATGCTTCCCTAAAGCTCTCTTTAATGCTCCCTGCAATAGGTGAGTGGCGGTATGATTCCGGGCAGTGGCTAATCTCTTTTCTATATCGATACCTGCCTCCACTTTATCTCCTTTCCTGATACTTCCCTTAATGATTTTTGCTCGATGAACGATTATCTCTGGCAATGGCCTCTGGGTATCCAGGACTTCCATCTTGGTTCCTCTTTTTATAATCGTTCCTCTATCTCCTATCTGACCACCTGCCTCGGGATAGAAGGGAGTAGCATCGAGGATAATGTCTATCTCATCCCCTGCCTTTGCCCTCTCTATCCTCTTATCAGCCTTCATGATTGCCAATATCTCTGCCTTTAAGGTGGTCTTGACATATCCCTTAAACTTGGTTGCTTTCAGCTCCTTCGCCAATCTATTATAGATGGTCTTCACCCGGGATTGGCCAATCTCCTGCCAGGCCATCCTTCCTCTTTCTCTTTGTTTTTCCATTTCTTTTTCAAATCCTTTCATATCTACATTAATATCATGCTCAGCTGCTATTTCCTGAATTAAATCTATAGGTAATCCAAAGGAAACATAAAGATAGAAGGCTGTATCTCCTAATATCTCTTTACTATATTGCTCTCTTGTTAAAACCCAATTTAATTCTTTCATCCCCTGCTCCAAAGTCTCCAAGAACCTCTCTTCCTCGCCCAGAACAATCTTTTCCATATGCTCCTTATCCTTTGATAGTTCTGGATAGGGCTCTTTCACAATATCGATAACTACCGGGATTAACTTATGGAGAAAGGGCTTAGCAAGTCCCAGGTTCCTTCCCTGGGATAGGGCCCTTCGGATAATCCTTCTCAAGACATACCCCCTTCCCACATTGGAAGGTAAAACTCCATCATAGATTAAGAAAGTAACGGCCCTTATATGATCTGCGATAATGCGCAAGGCCAGATCCTTTATTCTATCCTGGCCATATCTCACCCCAGATAGAGAAGCGGTATAGTCAATGATTGGTTTTAAGAAATCAGTATCAAAGGTATTCTCTTTTTCTTGTAGTATCATGGCCAATCTCTCTAAGCCCATTCCAGTATCGATGTTCTTCCTGGGCAGAGGCCTCAATCTTCCCTCGTGGTCACGGTTGTACTCCATAAAGACCAGGTTCCAAACCTCTAAGAATCTATCACAGTCGCATCCCACACCACAGGTTGGTCTGCCGCAGCTATACTTCTTCCCTCTGTCATAGATGATCTCGGAGCAGGGACCACAGGGGCCGGTGGGGCCGATGGCCCAGAAGTTATGCTTACTTCCCAACCTTACAATTCTACTCTTGGGGATCTTTTCCTCTTTATGCCAAATGTCGAAGGCCTCATCATCCTCTTCATAGACCGAGACCCATAGCTTCTCTTTGGGAATCTTTAACTCTTTTGTCAGAAACTCCCAGGCCCATCTAATGGCTTCTTTCTTACCGTAATCTCCAAAGGAAAAGTTCCCCAGCATCTCAAAGAAGGTGTGATGTCGGGCGGTCTTCCCCACATTCTCGATATCATTGGTTCTCAAGCATCTCTGGGAAGTAGCTACCCTCTTCAGATCTGACTCTATTTCTCCGGTAAAGATAGGCTTGAACGGGAGCATCCCGGCAATAGTCAATAGAACGCTTGGATCCTCAGGGATTAAGGAACCAGAGGGCTTGATAGTATGCTCTCTTTCTTTAAAGAACTCTAAAAACCTCTCCCTTAGCTCATTCCCTCTCATCGTCCACTCCTCTTAACTCTTTCATAACTTCCTGAATAGTGTCGTAGGAGAAGCCCCTTCTCTGAAGGAAACCATAGAGCCTCCTCTTAGTAGTTACCTCATCTAAATTCTGGTAAGACCTCTTCAGTTTTCTCTGGGCGAGCTCCTTAGCCAGTTCTATTTCCTCTTCCTCTCGGTAGCTACTTAAGGTTTCCTCGATTAAATCCCTGTCAATCCCTTTCTGGATGAGTTCCTGTTGCAGTCTATATCTTCCCATGGGCCTGGTCTTTATTCTGCTCTCCACCCACATTCGAGCAAACTCTTTATCATTGAGAAACTTTAATCTCTTCAGGCTTTTAACTACTTCAAGGATAACTTTTGAAGAATAATCCTTCTTCTTTAACCTATTCCGGATCTCTTTTATACTTCGCGGTCTATAGGAAAGGAGTTTAAAGGCGTAGTCCTTTGCTTTCTTTACTTCTTCCTTATATAGAATCTCCTCTATCTTCCTTTTAGCTACTTCCTGGCCAACCTTGAGGCCTAAGACAGCGACAATCTCCTCATCTACCCCACATAAGAACTCATTATTTATAAAGATCGACCTTCTCTTGGAACGCCTCTTCTGCGGCTTGATATCTGTAATCTTACTCTTCAATCCTGAGTTCTACCCTTTTCTTCTCTTTCTCTTCTTTGGCACTTAATTTAATCTTCTCTTCTGGAATTTTTGCTTCCTTGATTAAGTAATCGGCTATCTTCTTGGCTCTCCTTTGGGCCAGGCTGGTTCCTTTCCATAGCCCCTTCTCACTCAAGGGATCGACATATCCCTCGATATGGAGGGGGGTAGCGGGATACTTTATTAAGAGGCGAGACAGATCCACCAGTTTAGTAATTGCTCCTTTAGCCAATCTGGCGCTTCCCCTAACAAACTCGATAGGAAGAAGATGGATCTTGGACATCCCTTCTTTGGTAAAGACCAGTTTGGCCGCAGAACTAAAGGGACCAATAATCGTCTCCTGAATGGCTCTGATAAGGGCTTTGAGAAGGGCGGGACCAACCTTAAAGTCTGGATCGGTAATATCGCCTTTTACGGGAATATTCAATCTTATTCTTCCTTCATTATCCCTTAAGACGGTAGCCAGAGTAGCGGGACCCATACCCATCACCCTTATGAGGGAAGGTTTGGCGCCGAGGATGGGCTGGAGTTCCAGATCTTTGAATACTGCTCTATTCATACAATCCAACTTGTTTTTTTCACATTCGAGTTCTGCCTCCAGGCCCATCTTCCCCCGCATTAATTTACAGGAGGTAATTTCTCTCTGATAGGAAGCGAAGGGAAGAAGGCTTAAGTCTTCGACCTCCAAGTTTAGACTGAAATCAAAGGGCTCCTTGAATGAGTCAATGGTCCCTTTTGTCTCTAAGGGGGTATCATTTAGATAGCCCATTAAATTGTATTCTATGCCTGCTGGAATCCTTCCTGAGAGATCGGTCGCCTCTCCCCTTACCTCTCTTAACTCTGTAGTCAGCCCTTCTTCAGTTATCATTCCATCCATGAAGATAATCTTCCCATCTTCTACTTTTGCCTTGAGCATAATGAAAAACCATCTCGGTTTGCGATACTTCTTTCTCTTGGGAAGGTTCCATTTACCCTCTCCATCTCTTTCAATGAAGAGGACTGGTTCTTTAAAGAACATATCATCCATTACTGTCCTCATCTTGAAGAGCTGGCGAAAGTAGAAACGGCCTTCTCCCTCCGGGCAGTAAAGGAGGGGTCTTTCACTTATCTGGTTGGCACTTATTATCTTAAAGCCCTCAAGGTGCACCCTGTCCTGGTAGATATCGGCCTCTACTTTATCTATCCGCACCCGAACCGTGAGCCGTTTCTCAATGTTGTAGATGATAATCTGCTCTGTGATGAAGGCAGCAATGGAATTAGCCTTTATTATGATGAGGGTGAGAAGGGCTAGAATAGCAACGAGAGTGAGCAGGCCCTTTATTCTCCTCCTAGGCTTTCTTTCCCGTCTCCTTTTTTTCTCTTTGACAAAGTACCACTTACCAGTCTTTAAGTCCTTCTTTACTGGGGTCATTTTACCGCCAAGACGCAAACGCTAAGGCGCCAAATAAAATCGCCAAGCCGCCAAATTATCTTTTTTGCGCTTTGGCGGACTTTTAGCGTTTTTGCGTTTATTTCTTCTTGAAGAGTTCTCCCAGGCCCTTAATTACTTCCTTCGCTGCTTCTGCCTCTTCCTTTCCTACTGCTTTCTCCAGCTCCTCCTCTACTGTCTTCTCTATCGCCTTTTTGATCATCTTCTCCCATTTGGGCTGAAACTTGGGGTCCTGGATTGTTCCCTTTAGTTCAAAGGGCAATGAGGCGTTCCCTTCTTCATCCCTTAGCTGAACCGGGACATCTGAGGATTTAATGAGTTTGGGAGTAGTCTTTAGTGTAATGTCGAAATCGAGCCTGCCCAACAAGGAATAAGTCCCTTGGGCTAATATCTTCATCAGATCGCTATCCAGTTTGAAATCTTCTGTTTTAACTTCGCCTTTTGCTAAGTTGAAGTGGCCGCCCAGACTATTGTAAGGAATCTCTACTAAGGAAGGGATGGGAAGGACATGGGAGAGAAAGCTTAGACATTTCTTCTGTAAGGGCAGACCGCTTATCCTTCCTTTAGAAAGATTTACAAACCCCTTTCCCTTAGCATTCTTCATTAATCTCCTTCCCTTGCCCTTTGCTTCTATCTCCAAATCGGTGGCCAGGGTTCCATAAACCATATCCTTCATTGTGGTAAGAGAAGAGAGGAGGTCGTTTATTTCCATCTTCTCTATCTTTGCTTTCAAGTCATATTCTGTTTTCTTGAGATCGATCTTTGCTTCTGCCTTTAGTTCTCCCTGACAGGTTAAGACTTTTAGACTCTTTATAGTAAGTAGATTGTCTCTGAATTCATAGGGGATTTCGAGTTTAGAGATATTCAAGGGTTTCTTTGTGGTAGGATTCATCTGGGCGGTCAAATCATTCAAGCTTATCCTTCCCTTTGAGGTAAACTCTTCCTTCATCCCAATGCTGGAGGTTAGATCGATGCCTGTCTTTAAAGACCTAAGGGCTGCCCTGCTCCTATCCTCAAGAGAGACCTTTCCCTTCTTAATAGCAACTTGAGAGATGGTAAGAGTCAAACGCTTCTTTGCCTTTTCTTCTCCAGTGGCAGCATAAGCTTGGGAAATAAACGATTTAGTTTGTTTGCCAGTGTGCCAGTTTGCCAGTTTGCCAGTTTCTTCGCTCGCCTGCTCACTTTCCCACCTGCTCACTTTCTCTGTGCCCTCTGTGGTTGCAATGCCAGAGAAGTTCCAAACACCCTTCCTATTCCTCTCCAAAAGGATTTTTGGCTCAAGCAGAACGACTTTCTTGATGACCAGTTCTCTATGAAGCAGGGGAAGGAGTTCATACTTGACTACGATCCTCTTTCCTTCAAAGAGGGGCTCCTTGGCAAAGCCTTTTCTATTGGCCACCGTCACCTTATCCAACCTTATGCCTCTTAAAAGAATAATCCTCACCCGCTCAATGGTCACTTCCCGACCTAAGATAGGTTTCGCCTTTGCTAAGGCCAGGTCCTTCAGTTTCGGTGATGTGATAGGAATGGTGCAAAGCAAAACAACAAGGACAACAATCACCCCAACAACAATCCCTACAATCTTAATTGATTTCTTCATCTCTTGCCTCCTTTGCAACCACAGAGGTCACAGAGATTCGCAGAAAATCATAAAGTTCTCTGTGTTCTCTGGATTTTCTTCAGTGTCTTCTGTGGTTCTGTGTACTCAGTGGTTATTCTTTTTTCTTTTTGAAGAGATCTCCTATACCTTTAATTACATCCTTGATGGCTTCTGCTTCTTCTTTTCCTACCGCCTTCTCTAATTGCTTCTCTGCCTCGGTCTTAATCGCCTTTTCTATCATCTTCTCCCATTTGGGTGTAAATTTAGGTTTCTGGGTAGTGCCCGTTAACCTAAAGGGAATCACTGCATTCCCTCTCTCGTCTTTTAAGTGCGGGGGGATAGGGGAAGCGCCAATCAAGAAGGGAGTGGGCTTGACTGTAACATCAAAATCCAATTTTCCATCCAAGAAGTAGCTCCCCGAGGCCAAGACTTTCATCTCCTTACCATCTAATAAGAAATCATCTGTCTTTACTTCTCCTCCTGCCAGATTGAAATGGCCGGAGAGGCTATCATAGTGGATTTCCTTTATCTCCGGTATCTGAAGAATGCCCAGTAAGAACCTGATGAGTTCTTTCTGGATGGTGATACCAATAATCTTTCCATCAACGAGATTCAGATAGCCCTTTCCCAAAGCCCTCTCTAAATCTTTTTGGTCTGTTCCTTTACCCTTAATCTCTAAATCCAATCCCAAGATACCGTAAAATTTATCCTTTAAGTCGACATTGGCGGTCAAGAGTTTATTCAGGTCGATTTCACTAGCGGCGGCCCTTAGAGAGTATCCTAATTTTTTAGGGTCGGATAGATTTAAGCTACCAGAGGCATTGAAGCTCCCTTGATAAAGGTTGGTCTTGAGGGATTTGATAGTGAGTAACTTTTTCGCTAACTGAAAACTATAGTTTAAGTCAGTATTGGACAGTTCCAGTCTATCAACCTTGAACTGGGGAATGCCAATATCTCCAGCAAGATTTATCTTCTTAGTTGGGCCAGTTATCCTGGTATTTAGAGAGGCGATTCCCTCTATAGACAGCCCTTTCTTCGCTCCGGGCTTAGCAGTGATATTGGCCAGTTCACTCAGGACTAATTTATTTGAGGTCAGAAGGAGGTCTAACCTTGGCTTCTTGAAGTTAATAACCTTACCTTTCAATGTCAGATTAGAACTTCCCAGATTGGCAGAGAGTCTTGGAATATCGATGTCCTTCTTATTGAACTTTATACTCGATTTTATACTGCTCAAAGGCTGATTAATCTCGGCATATTTAATGGTATCATCATTTAGATTAAGAACTCCGTCTATCTCAAGTTCCTTCAGTTTCCCTTTTAGGTTGGCTTTCAGGTCAATGGTCCCCTCTAGTTCAATCTCTTTTAAAATGGGTATTTTGACAAAGGAGGAGGCGAGGCTTTTTGCTCTCTTCAGTGGAATTTGATCAGTAAAAAGGGAGAGATTCAATATCCTCTTCTTTTTGAAATCGTTTATCTTGCCTTTAGCATTCAGGGATATTTCCTCTATCTTTACGTTCAATCTTGTAATATCAATATCGCTCTTTTCCAGATTAATCCCTAAATCATGATCTATAGAAAAACTCTCTAATTTTATGGGCAAAGGAACTCCTCTGGTCATGATGAAGATAAGATCATTTAAAGCGATCTTCCCAGAGGAAGATATCTTGTCCTTTCCTCTTAATCCCACATCTAAACTGATATCCAACTTTGCGCTTTGAAGTTTCCCGGGAAGAAAGGATTTATAGTAGGGAGCGAAATAGATTAAATTGAGGTCGTCAATATCTATTCTGACATTTATATCCATCTTATCCTTAAGAGTAAAGGGATTGAGAGAGGCCTTTATTTTTAGAGGTGAAACCATCTCTTCCGGGATATTTAAACTAATATCGAAGTCTGCTTTCTCTTTCTGTGAGATATTGCTTAC
>JAUWXM010000104.1 GCA_030616365.1 bacterium
ATGTCTGGAGCAGGAGAGCTCACCATATTCTGCTCTGCCCTGGTGGGAGCGGGATTAGGATTCTTATGGTTCAATGCCTATCCTGCCCAGGTGATCATGGGGGATACCGGTTCTCTGGCTTTAGGAGGAGCCTTGGGTGTCCTGGCTATTCTCATTAAGAAGGAACTCATCTTATTAATCGTGGGAGGGCTCTTTGTCTTAGAGGCCCTCTCAGTCATCATCCAGGTAGTCTCTTATAAACTGAGGAAGAAGAGAGTCTTTCTCTCGGCCCCCCTCCATCATCACTTTGAGCTCTTAGGCTGGAAGGAGCCGAAGATAATAATTCGCTTCTGGATCATTGCCATCATCTTCGCCTTGTTAAGCCTGGGAACCCTGAAACTCAGATAATTAACATTGAACATTGGGCATTTAGCATTGAACAATGAACATTGAGCATTTAGCATTGAACAATGAACAATTTTGAATTGTTACTTGCTTATTGTTACTTGTAACTTGGACTTGAAGGTAACTATGGAACTACAGGGAAAGAGAGTTCTAGTAATTGGCATGGGAAGAGCCGGGGTAGCGGCTGCCAGGCTCCTCGAAACTAAAGGGGCAAGGGTAACCATTACTGATAAAAAGGGAAGGGAAGAACTGAAAGAAGCCTTTGGGGAACTTGAGGGGAGAGGAATAAGGATTGAAACTGGCGGCCATCCTTTAGAACTACTTGAAGATACGGAGATCATTGTAGCAAGCCCTGGCGTCCCTCCCAATATCCCATTACTTGAAAGGGCGAAAGAAAAGAAAATCCCCGTCATAGGGGAGCTGGAACTCGCCTCCTCTTTCTTAAAAGTACCCATTATCGCTGTTACCGGGACGAATGGTAAAACAACTACTGCTACCCTGATAGGAGAGATACTTAAAAAAGAAGGGAAGAGAGTAGCGGTAGCCGGGAATATCGGCTATCCCCTCTCTTCTTGTGTGGATAAAGATTATGAGCTCATGGTTAGCGAGGTATCGAGCTTTCAGCTGGAAAGAATAAAAACCTTCCATCCCTTCATAAGCATCATGCTCAACATCGCCTCAGACCATTTAGATAGGTATCGAGACTTGGATGAATATATCGGGGCCAAGAAGAGGATATTTCTGAATCAAAAAAGAGGCGACTTCGCCGTCTTAAACCGGGATGATCCGAACTGCCCAACCCTTTCAATAGAGGCCAAGAAGATCTTCTTCAGTCAGGAAAAGTTAGCGGAAGGGGTCTATCTAAGGGAAGGGAGGGTAATGGCCAAGCTATCCGGAGGATTACAGGAGGTCATCCATCAAGAAAAGATAGGAATTAAAGGTCCCCATAATCTGGAGAATGCCTTAGCAGCCATCGCCACCTGCCTTATCTTAAGGGTGAAGGTTGCTAGTATCAAGAAGGTCTTGAAAGAGTTTAAGGGAGTCCCTCATAGGATGGAGTTCGTTAAAAAGGTTAAGGGAGTGGGGTTCGTCAATGATTCCAAGGCCACTAATGTCTCTAGCGTAATGAAGTCCCTGGCCTCCTTCACAGAGCCCATTATTCTGATCGCCGGGGGAAGGGATAAGGGGCTTGACTATTCTCCCTTACGCCCCCTGGTAAAGGAAAGGGTGAAGGCGCTCATCCTATTGGGCGAGGCAAAAGAAAAAATCGCCCAAGCCCTCTCTTCTTATAAAAGAATTAAGATGGCAGAAGATATGAAAGAAGCAGTAAATATCGCCTTTAAATTGGCTGAAGAGGGGGAGACCGTCCTCCTCTCCCCGGCCTGTTCGAGCTACGATATGTTCCAGAACTTTGAGGAGCGAGGAGAAACATTCAAGGAAGCAGTAAGGGAATTGAGATGAAGAAAATCTCTTCCCATCTGGGGCTCTTTCTAATAACCCTGGCCCTGATAAGCATAGGGATCATTATGGTCTATAGCGCCAGCGCCATCCTCTCCTTGGAGAGATATAATGATCCCTACTTCTTTTTGAAGCGCCAGCTGGCCTGGGTCTTTCTGGGTCTGGTGGGAATGCTCTTCGCCGCAAGGATTAACTACCGTGCCCTACCCAAGCTATTGAAGCCCCTGCTCTTCCTTACTCTTCTCTTACTCATCATAGTCCTCTTTCCCCAGTTTGGGAAGGAGATCGCTGGTGCCCGAAGGTGGCTAAGGATAGGGGACTTCACCCTTCAGCCTTCAGAGATGGCCAAGCTCATCCTCATCCTCTATATGGCAGATACCCTCTCTAGAAAGAAAGAGAAGATAAAGGACTTTGCCTACGGCTTCCTTCCTCCGCTCATCATCTTGGGGACCATCTTCACCCTCGTCCTCCTCCAGCCAGACTTAGGCACTGCTCTCATAATCCTGGTGGTTATTCTGGGGATGCTCTTCGTCTCTGGGGTGCGCCTGAAGCATCTCTTCTCCCTATTCCTCATTGCCCTCCCCAGCATCTGGCTTCTTATCAACAAGGTCGGATATAGAAAGAGAAGGATCTTGGCCTTCCTCGATCCCTGGGGCGATCCTCGGGGCTATGGTTTTCAAATCATTCAGTCCCTTCTCGCCTTAGGATCAGGAGGGATCCTTGGTCGGGGCTTGGGAGAGGGAACCCAGAAGCTCTTCTACCTCCCTGCCCCCCATACTGACTTCATCTTTGCTATACTAGGTGAGGAGCTGGGATTCTTGGGAGGGATAGCGGTCATCGTTCTCTTTGGGGCATTCATCTATTCTGGGGCCAGGATCGCCCGCCGGGCCCCGGACCTCTTCGGTAGCCTCCTGGCCCTGGGGATAACCACCTGGATCGGACTACAGGCTATGATCAATATCGGGGTAGCCACGGGAACCCTGCCCACCAAAGGGATACCCCTACCCTTCATAAGCTTCGGTGGCTCCTCCCTGATTTTCTCTCTAATCGGGGTAGGGATCCTCATGAGCATCTCCCTGCGCAGCCATGAGGGGCAACAGAGATGAGGATCCTAGTTACTGGGGGAGGGACAGGAGGTCACATCTATCCGGCACTGGCCATTGCCCATCGCCTTAGAAAAGAGAATCATCGGATCCTCTTTGTGGGAGCAGAAGAGGCCCTGGACAGGGATATCATTGTCCGAGAAGGCTTTGAATTCAGAAGCATCTCGGTCCTGCCTCTGGAGAGAAGGGTCTCCCTTCAATTCCTTAAATTTCTAATTAAATTCATCATGGGATTCTTTCAGTCCTTTCCCATCCTATTTAATTTTAAGCCCCATCTAATAGTGGGTACTGGAGGATATTCCAGCGCCCCGGTTGCTCTGGCAGCCTATTTTTTGCGCGTCCCTATTCTCATCCATGAGCAGAACCTC
>JAUWXM010000116.1 GCA_030616365.1 bacterium
TACATTCTTCCTGGATGCTGGGTCCTCCTTTTCTTCTAATGGCTCCCGCTACCCCTCCTCCAAGAATGAGAGAGGCATTTGCCGCATTGACGATGGCCTCGGTATCCAGTTCCGTAATATCGCCTTGATAAAGCCTAATAATAGTCTTACCCACCTTATATTCCATCATACCCTTCTTAAGGTTACTTTATCGCAATAAAGAGTGGCCTCAGAGTAAAGAGGTAGAACCAAAGAAGTAAGACTCCCAAGATAATGATTATCCCACCGTAGATGCGGAGGTTAATCAAAGTAAGTCGCCTCTCAAATGCTCTCTTAATCTTACGAGGAAAGATTAGAGCACTCAGCCCTTGAAGAAAGACGAGTATAGTAATGACGATATAGATGGAGTTTAGATGATTGGTAATGAAGTAAAACATCCTACCACCCCTTAGGCCACTTCTTCTTTCTCTTCTTTCTGCTTTTTTTATAGCCCCTTTTTAATTCCTTTTCCAGTAGTAACAGATCCTCTTCCAGTTCATCTCCTTCCTTTCTTATCTTTTCTCTTCCCATTTTGCCTCCTCGCTTCGCTCGTCGTAGTGAACAGTAACCAGTGAATAGTTTTCTTCACTTTTTACTTTAGGATTCTCGTAAGTAATACTGGGTAGTTGGAGGCTATCCCATCCACTTCCAGATCAATGAGCCTTCTTATCTCTTCTGGGTTATCTACCGTCCAGGCAACAATCTTCAGGCCCTTACTATGGGCTTTCTCAACCAAATCTTCAGTAATCAGGTTATATCTGGGCAGGATGAGATCTGCCCACTTCCATTTCCTTTCCTGAAGAGGTGTAGCGAATAAAAGCCCAGTAATAATCGGGGGCTCAAGCCTCCTAACCTCTTTCAGGAAGAAGTGATTGAAAGAGGAGACAATCGCCTTTTTAATAAAAGTCTCTTTCTTTAAAAGGTTTACTACTTCCTTGGGTAAAAGAGGGTCTTTCCCCTTTAATTCGATGTCTAATTTTGCCTTTCCCCGAACGATTGCAATCGCCTCAGAGAGGGTGGGAATCCTTTCGCCAGAGAATTCTTTTCCAAACCAAGATCCAGCATCCAGACTCTTAAGTTCTTTTAAGGTCAATTCACAGACCCTTCCTCTGCCATCCGTGGTGTGCTCTACTGTTTCATCGTGAATTAGGACTATCTCCTTATCTTTAGAGAGCTGGGCATCGGTCTCAATGACATCTGCCCCCTGGACAATGGCTCTCTTAAAAGAGGCTATGGTATTTTCTGGCGCTTCTCCGCTTGCTCCCCGATGGGCGATTTGCCAGATTCCTGACTTCACTTCTCCGCTTCTAATCGCGGTAAGAATTCCTCAACATAAGAAGAGACATTCTCCCAGGTCTGGGTATCCTGGATGGTGAACTTCTGCTGCCTGGCCCACTTCTCTCCCTTCTTCTGCCAGAGGTAGAAACAGATCTGCTTCCTCCCCCAAGAATCAATTAAGGCCACGGCACTCCACCACTTGGGGTTCTTCTCTAAGGTGTGATAACCCAGTACTTTTAAAGTTTCGCTGACCGGAAGTTTCTCTTCTGGTTCCTTGGGCATACTTATCACCTCCTTCTTTCAGACGCTGATATTCAACGCACTTCGTTTGCCTTGAGGCTTATCCACTGATTTTATCTGCGGTCATTGCTTGATATTCATGCTCTCTCGGATGCCAGCGAAGCGCATCCGTCATCTGCGTTTTGATCTGCGGTCATCTGCGTTTGTGTTTGGCGATTTCTTCTTCGACAATCTTCAAGGCCTTCCGGGCTTTCTTCTTCTCTTCCGCAATAAGGATGACGACATCCTTCTCTTTTACCCCGAAGGCCTTTTCAATGGCCTCTTTCTCTCCAGTCAGGATTCCGTATCGGGGAAGTTCATCTGTGGAGATGTAGCCCTTAACCCCTGTTGTCTCTTCTAATCTCTTCTCTATTTCTAAAGCAAGCGCCTCATTCTCTAACAGGACTCCAGCAAAGTTCTCCACCTTCATTCCCAGGACCACTCCCCCTTTGTCCAGGATGTCTCGAATGAGGTTGGAATGGGTCTGACTGAAGAGGTTAGAAATATCCTTCATTGACACCTCTTCTGCGTTATTGCATTTCGTGTTGTTTTACTTCTCTTTTGCTTTAAGTAGTTGAAGCACTCCTAAGCCGATGGCAAATAACAGACAGGTATTGGCAAGCCTCTGGAAGCTGAGCGGTCCCAGGCCGGCTGGGGGAAGAACATTGCCCGCTAAGGCAGCAGCCTTGTAGATCAGACCCAGGATGAGGCTTACACCTGCTACTCCTCCTAACAAAATGGCCAATCCCTTCATTTCTCATCACCTCCTTTAAACACAGATTTACACAGATTATTTACGGATTAGCACAGATAACAGATAGAACTTACGGCTAAAATGGGAAAGTTAAAAAACTTACCTAACTAAACTTCTTCTTGCTTTTCTTTCAAGCCTAAGTTTCTAACTTTACTTCCCCTATGATTATTGGTATTTTTCCCAGTG
>JAUWXM010000052.1 GCA_030616365.1 bacterium
CCCTCCTTCTCCCCGTAACGCTTCAGAGATCAAGAAGGATTTAGCCTGGAGATGGTAGAGGCAGGTAGGATGAAACTGCATGAATTCCATATTGGTAATCTTAGCCCCGGCCCGGAAGGCCATGGCTATCCCGTCCCCGGTAGCCACATCAGAATTAGAGGTATAGAGATATACCTTGCCTGAGCCACCGGTAGCTAATACTACAATCCGGGCCAGGAGGGTGTGAATGACTCCCTTCTTCTTATCAAGCACATAGGCGCCCCAGCATCTCCCTCGCTTCTTCCCTGGATCCAAGATGAGATTGAGAGCAATAAATTCTTCATATATGGCGATATTCTTTTTCTTCTTTACTGCTTCCGCGAGATGGGTGACGATCTCCTTGCCTGTAATGTCAGCGATATGGAGTATTCGCCGCCGGGAATGCCCACCCTCCAGGCCAAGGTCGAACTCATCCTTGTTCTTTTCACTTAGACTAAAATCAACCCCCCATTTAACCAATTCCCTTACCCTCTCCGGTCCGTTCTTTACCACTAACTCAACTATCTCCTTGCGACAGAGGCCACACCCGGTCTTTAAGGTATCTCGGATATGAAGGTCATAGGAATCTTCTTTGCTGAATACCGCCGCGATCCCGCCCTGAGCATAATAGGTATTGCTTTCAAGGAGGTCCCGTTTAGTAACCAGGGCTACCTTGCCGTAAGGAGCGACCTTCAGAGCAAAACTCATTCCTGCCAAGCCACTTCCTATGATTAAGAAATCGGTCTTTATCTCCATCTTCATAATCCCTGATTAGACAAGGCAAGCGAAGCGCGTTGTCATAATCCTTGCTTAACAAGTTTTAATTATAGCATACTAAGGCCAAAAAAGCAAAAGAGAAGACCAAATTATTAAGAACTTAAGAATAAAAATTTAAAAATTGATAACGTATCTGCTATGGTAGTAAGTAATTCTCAATCAGTTTGAGGAAATACTTTCCAATTGAGTAAGACGCGCCTCTTTTATTCTGTTGAACTCTTCTAGGTGCTCCTTCTTTACTGATTTCACTGGGGGCAATTTTAACCTCAAGAAGTTGATGTATCTTCCATCCTTAATTATTCTGAAGTCCAGATGGGGACCGGTGGAGAGGCCACTTGAACCGACGTAGCCGATGACCTGGCCCTGATACACCCTTGCTCCTACTCTTATTCCTCTAGCGTATCTCCTCAGATGGCCATAGGTAGTATAATATCCTCTTTTGTGCTTTATCTTGACAAACCTTCCAAAACCCCCTTTCCGCCCTTTATAGACTACCCTCCCATCCCCGATGCTCCTCACTGGGGTGCCGATGGGGGCGGCATAATCGATACCGGGATGAGGACGATAGACCTTCAGGATGGGATGGAACCTGCGATATGAGAAGTAGGAGCTTATCCTCCTATAACTTAGAGGGGATCTTAGGAACTGTTTCCTTAAGGATTTCCCCTCTTCTGTGAAGTAGCCCCTATGGCCTTCAGGATCCTCAAAGTAGATTGCGGTATGAGTCTTGTGTCTATTGATATATTGGGCAGCGAATATCCTGCCGTCCGCTAATTTCTTCTCATCCTGCCAGTATTCTTCCCATACCAGCCGGAACCTGTCCCCTGGTCGGGGCTCGGTCAGAAAGTCTATCTCCCAATCAAAGATATCAGCAAAGTCCATAGTCAAAGAAGGCTTCTGGCCAATGGCTATCATGGCCTCATAGAGGGAGGTCTCTATTTTTCCTTCTACCCTGGCGATCTTTTTCTCAACAGGAAGCCTCTCCTTCTTTGCTACCAGCTTTCCATGCTCATCCTCCTCTACCAGGTAGAAGTCGATGGGGCTTATGGTAGTATAATATTTGAAATTTTTAAAGTGCCCTTCTAAGTCCCTCTCCAGTTCATAGCGATCACCGATCTGGGATTTTCTGACATCGAAGACTGGTTTGAGAGCCTTCTCTAAAAGGATTATCTTATCCTTCGGTATCCCTTCTCTCACCAGGGCGAGGTACAAGGACTCCCCCTTTCTGATCTCTCCCGCCACCACCTCAGTCATGGAGGAGATAAGTTTTTCCTGATGGAGATGCTCCACTTTCCTTAGGATAAGAAGGAAGGCAATAATCACTAGAAAAAAAACAAAAAGGAAAAAAATTTTTTTTCTCATCTTTTTAATAAAAAAGCCCCCGAGATACCGGGGGCTTTGGTTGGGAAGCCTTTCATTCTAATTCGGGCCCTCTCATCTAAACCGGAACCATCTCTTGAAGAATGGTTCTTTCTTCACCACCGGAGGTTTTTTCTCTTCTGGTTTTGGTTTTACTTCCTTGATTTCCTTAGGCTTCTTCTCTACCTTCTCTTTTTTCTTCTCAATTACTGGGGCGACCTTTTCCACCAATTCTATCAGGGCAAGAGAAGCATTGTCTCCCTTCCTCTGTCCCAATCTAAGAATCCTGGTATAACCACCGGACCTCGCCTTAAATTTGGGGCCAATCTGGGAGAAGAGTTTTTTCAAGACCTCCCTATCCTTTATTACTCTTGCCGCTTCTCTTCTCGAAGCCAAAGTATCCTTCTTCGCCTTACTGATCAGCTTCTCTACTACCCTCCTCACATCCTTTGCTTTGGGAAGGGTGGTGGTAATTTTCTCATAACGCAAAAGGGAGGTGGCCATATTGGAAAGCATCGCCTTCCTATGGGAGGAGGTGCGTCCCAGTTTCCTCATCTCTTCATCCCCGGAGATAGCCCATAGCTTGTTAGAATCTTCTTTATCTCCTCTAAGGATTTCTTACCGAAGTTCCTTATCTTCAAGAGTTCTTCCTCGCTCTTCCTGGCCAGCTGACCGATGGTCTTTATCCTAGCTACTTTAAGGCAGTGGGCGCTGCGCACAGAGAGTTCCAGTTCCTCAATGCTCTTATTCAGAATCTCATCTATCTTCCTCTCCTCTTGCCTTACCTCAACTTCCTCTTCCTCTTTGGGTTCGGGGAAAGTAATAAAGAGATCGAGGTGGTTCTTCAATATCTTGGCAGCAAAGGCCACCGCATCATCTGGTCTGGCGCTTCCATCTGTCCAGACCTCTAAGATGAGCCGATCGTAGTCTGTGATCTTTCCCACTCTGGTATTCTCTACCCGATAACTCACCTTCTTTATGGGGGTAAATATGGCGTCTATGGGAATGGTCCCGATGGGATTACTCTCTTTTTTATGTCTCTCTGCAGTAATATATCCTCTCCCCATATTTACCGCGATCTCCATATTTAGTTTACCCTTCTCATTTAAGGTGGCTATAGGGAGGTCGGGATTCAGAATCTCGACATCAGCATCCTTGGTGATGTGGGAGGCCTTGACCTTTAAAGGCCCTTTGGCCTTTAGATAGAGGGTCTTGGGCTTTGCTTTATATAGTTTTAGGAGTAACTGCTTGAGGTTCAGGATGATCTGGGGAACATCTTCCACTATCCCAGGAATGGTGGAGAACTCATGCTGAACCCCTTGAATCTTGATGTTGGTTACTGCTGCTCCAGTTAGGGAGGAGAGGAGTAACCGGCGTAGAGAGTTTCCAATGGTTATTCCATAGCCCCTCTCTAAGGGCTGAGCGATGAATTTACCATAGGTATTAGAGAGGGTCTTCTTCTCCCACTCTATCCCCTTGGGTTTGATGAACCCTTTCCACTGGATGCTTATATCTTCCACTTTTCTTTTGGCCTTTGCCATACATTTCTCCTTTCCAACCGCCAAAGCGCAAAATTTAACTGAAAAACGCAAAATCTTAGCGTATTTAGCGGATTTTTTGGCGTTTTAGCGTTTAACGAGAGTAGTATTCCACAATGAGCTGTTCCTGGATGGGAAGACCTATCTCTTCCTGCTTGGGTAATCTTATTATCTTTCCTTTGAAGTTCTCCCGATCTATCTCAAGCCAGGGAGCTTTCTCCCTATCCTGGGAAAGCTTCATAGCCTCTCTTATTCCCACTATCTCCCTACTCGAGGCCTTGAGGGAAATCTCCTCCCCCACTTTACAGGAATAGGAGGGGATATTCACCTTCTTACCATTGACTAAAGAGTGGCTATGGCGTACCAATTGGCGGGCGCTAGCCCTGGTCAGAGAGAATCCCAGCCTAAAGACGATGTTATCAAGCCTCCTTTCTAAGAGCAAAAGAAGATTCTCACCCGTCACCCCCTTAAGCCTCTTGGCCTCTACGAAATATTTTCTAAACTGCCTCTCCATTACCCCATAAATCTTCTTCACCTTCTGCTTCTCTCGCAGTTGGAGTCCATAGGCAGATAATTTTTTAGGAACCTTCCCATGTTCCCCTGGTCTATAGTCCTTCCGGGCCAGGGCACATTTCTCGCTGTAGCATTTCTTTCCCTTTAAGAATAGCTTCATCCTCTCTTGACGACAGAGCTTACAACTCGGCCCGATCATCCTCGCCATTAGATTCTCCTCCTCTTCCTGGGGCGACAACCATTATGGGGAATGGGGGTAACATCCTTTATGACAGTAATAGAAAGTCCCACCGCCTGGAGAGATCTGATGGCCGTCTCCCTTCCCGAGCCTGGCCCTTTGACATAGATCGCCACTTGCCTTAAGCCCTTATCCATGGCCTTCTTCGCTGAGCTTTCGGCTATTAACCCGGCAGCAAAGGGGGTAGACTTCCTAGTCCCCTTGAATCCCAAGGTGCCAGCAGAAGCCCAGGAGATGACATTCCCCTGAATATCAGTAATAGTAACAATAGTATTATTGAACGTGGCCTGGATGTGAGCGATCCCTTTCTCTACTCCTTTCCTCGAGATCTTCTTTTCTTGAATCACTTCTTCCTCTCCTCTCTCAAGGTCACTCTCTTCGCCTTCTCCCTAACGACGCCCACTGTCTTGCGTGGCCCCTTCCTTGTCCGAGCATTGGAGTGTGTCCTCTGCCCTCTCACCGGTAGGCCCCTTCTGTGCCTTAGACCCCGATAGCTGCCGATCTCTATCAATCTCTTTATATTCTGAGCAACCTCGGTCCTCAGATCTCCCTCTACCCTATGTTCCTTGCTGACCACAGCGTTCAGCTTTCCTACCTCCTCCTCTGTCAGATCCTTCACCCTAGTATTTGGATGGACATTGGCAGTTGATAGAATCTTGTTGGCTAAGGTTTTTCCTACGCCATAGATATAGGTGAGGGCAATCTCTATCCTCTTATCCCGCGGTAGATCAACTCCTGCTACCCTTGCCATCCTTTACCTCCTTGCAACCGCCAAGACGCTAAATGTCCGCAAAGACCGCTAAATTTTGCGTCTTTGGTAAGTTTTTTGCGTTTTTGCGTTATTAGCCTTGGCGTTGTTTATGCCTTGGGTTCCGGCATATGACCATGACTACCCCTCTTCTTTTTATTATCTTACAACTCTTACATATCCGTTTAACAGAACTACGAACCTTCATTAAAATTCCTCTATCAGAAGAAATCGTTTAGCCCGTTTGCCCGTTCAGTTCGTTAACGGGAATAACGGGGATAACAGGATTAACGGGCCTAACGGAATGTTATTTGTGACGATAAGTGATCCTTCCCCTGGTCAGATCGTAGGGGGAGAGCTCCACCGTTACCTCATCCCCGGGTAGGATCTTGATATAGTACATCCTCATCTTGCCCGAGACATGGGCGAGTACCTTATGCCCTCCCTCAATCTCTACCCGAAACATAGCATTGGGCAAGGTTTCGATCACCGTGCCTTCCACAACAACCGGCTCTTCTTTCTTAACCATCTTCACTCCGTTTAGAAGTTAAAAGTAAAAAGTGAAAAGTAAAAATTTTACATTTTTCATTTTGCATTTTTAATTCTGCATTTACAATTCGGTGAGTATCCAGGGTCCCTTCTTCGTTATTGCTACAGTATGTTCAAACTGAGCAGAGAGAGACCTATCTGAGGTCACTACCGTCCAGTTATCTCCTTTTACTCTCACCTTGAAGTCGCCGGCATTCACCATGGGCTCGATGGCTAAGACCATCCCCTCCTTCAATCTCGGCCCCCTCCCTGGAGGACCGAAGTGGGGAACTGGGGGATCCTCATGCATCTTTTGACCAATCCCATGGCCCACGTAATCCCGGACCACAGAGTATCCCCTTCCCTCAACGTAGGATTGTATGGCATGGGAGATATCGCTTAATCTATTTCCAATGACCGCCTTCTTTATTCCTCTACATAGTGCCTCTTCCGTTACTTCCAATAATTCCTTTGCTCGGGAAGAGATCTCTCCTACGGGATAGGTCACCGCCCGATCCCCGCAGTAGCCATTCAACCTCACTCCAATATCGATCCCAATAATATCCCCATTAGCTAGCCTCCTTTTGCCCGGGATGCCGTGAACTACCTCCTCATTGATGGCGGTGCATATATGGGCCGGGAAGCCGCGATAGCCCAGGAAGGTACTCTGGGCTTTTTTCTCTTTTAGAAAGGAGGTGATCAGCTCGTCCAGTTCTTTTGTAGTTACTCCTGGGCGGAGGTGCTTCTCAATGAGGACCTGGGCTTCTACCACCAGACGGCCCACCTCTCTCATAAGTAAGAGTTCTTCTTGCGACTTAAGGATAATCATCTTATACTTATTAAAAGATCCTTAATGACCTCCTCTTTGCTTCTCCCTCCATCAATAATGGTTAAGAGTTCCTTCTTTCTATAATACCCGATTAAGGGGCGGGTCTCTTCTCTATAGACTTCTAACCTCTTTAGGATGGCCTCTCTTTTATCATCCTCCCGAATGATTAACTCTCCCCCACACCTATCGCATATTCCCTCTCTCTTGGGAGGAAGGTAGATAATGTGGTACATGGCCCCACATTTCTTACAGGTCCTTCTCCCAGATAGCCTCTCAATGGCTACCTCATCCTCTACTTTTAGCTTAATGACTTTATCTATGGTAGATATCTTTTCCAAGGCCTCTGCTTGAGGCATGGTCCGGGGAAAGCCATCGAGTAAAAATCCTTCCCTACAGTCCTTTCTCTTTATCCTCTCTTTAATCAGGTTTATCATCAAATCATCGGGAACGAGATGGCCTTTATCTATGTACTCCTTTGCCTTGAGCCCCAAGGGAGTTTTATCTTCTATAGCCTTTCGCAGTATATCCCCGGTTGAGATATGGGGGATATTCAGTTCCTCGGTTAGGATCTTGGCCTGAGTCCCCTTCCCGGCTCCAGGAAGACCGAGCAATATGATACGCATCAGAACCTGGCCTTTATCTTCCCCTTCTTTATGAAGCCTTCGTAGTGGCGCATGAGCAGGTGATTCTCAATCTGCTTCACGGTATCTAAGGCCACCCCCACCACGATGAGCATCCCGGTTCCCCCATAGAAGCCAGCCAGAAGAGCCGAGACTCCCAGTCTGGTATTGACCACGTCTGGAAAGAGGGCGATGGCCGCCAGGGCAACGGCTCCCGCCAAGGTAATCCTGGAGAGGGTGCGCTCAATATATTCCGAGGTTGATCTTCCCGGCCTTATCCCGGGGATGAAGCCCCCGTACCTCTTCATATTATCTGCTAAATCCAGGGGGTTGAAGATCATGGCGGTATAGAAATAACAGAAGAAGATGATCAAGATAGCATAGAGGATGGAATAGAGGAGATGTCCTGGGGAAAGCCATACCCCAATCCCCTCCATAAACTCCAGCCCGGTAAAGGTAGCGATGGTGGCCGGAAACATGAGGATGGAGGAGGCGAATATGATGGGGATGACTCCTGGGGTATTGACCCTTATGGGGATGAAGGTGCTCTGTCCCCCATACATCCTCCTTCCCACGATTCTTTTGGCATACTGAACGGGAATCTTTCTCTGGCCTTCAGTGATGATCACTATCCCGGCAATGACTAAGGCCATAAGAGCAAGCATGAAGGCCAGTTTCATAGGGGAGAGCACCCCACTTTTCAGTTGCACTGCGGTCTGGAGACCTGCCTGGGGGAGACGGGCCACGATCCCGGCAAATATGATGAGTGAGATTCCGTTCCCAATCCCCCTCTCCGTAATCTGCTCTCCCAGCCACATGATGAAGATGGTGCCGGCGGTCATGGTTAAGACAGTGATAAAGAGGAAAGAGGGGCCGGGTGAGGGGACAACGGATATGCCTGTCGTCTCGGTCTTCAGATGCTGGAGCCAGACGGCGAGGCCTGAACCCTGGATGAGGCAGATGAAGACCGTGGCATATCTAGTATACTGGTTGATCTTCCTCCTT
>JAUWXM010000037.1 GCA_030616365.1 bacterium
ACTGGTTCACTGGCTAACTGGTTCACTGGCTAACTATCTTGGAGGATTTGATGAAGAATATTGTGGCCATCGTCCTGGCCGCGGGCGAGGGGACGAGAATGAAGTCCAGATTGCCCAAGGTCTTGCACCAGGTCTGTGGCAGGCCTATGATAAAACATACCATTGATCGCTTGGAAGAATTGAATATAGATAAGAAGATAGTTATTATTGGGTATAACGGAAGTTTAGTTAAAGAGACCTTGGATAAAAAGGTAGATTACATCTGGCAGAAGGAGCAGCTGGGTACCGGCCATGCTCTGGCCCAATGCAGAGAAGCCCTCACTAAATTCAAAGGGGACCTTCTGGTCTTAAGCGGGGACACCCCGCTCTTAACAACCCAGACCCTGAAGGGACTGATCGAGACCCATAGAGAGAAGGAGGCCCTGGCCACCATCCTTACCACCATCTTGAAGCCTCCTACAGGATATGGAAGGGTCATCAGGCATGGGGATGGAACCATCCGTAAGATAGTGGAGGAGGAGGATGCTACAATAATCGAACTGGCCAATGAGGAGGTGAATGCCGGGACCTACTGCTTTAAGAAGGAAGCTATCTTCCAGGCCTTAGAGAAGATAAGACCGAAGAACGTCCAGGAGGAGTATTACTTAACAGATGCCATAGAGGTCTTGACCAAGAAAGGCCATAAGGTCGAGGTCTATACTACGGATGAATCAGATGAGATCATCGGGATCAACTCTCGGAAGGATCTTGCTCTGGCCAATAGGATCATGAGGGAGCACATCCTGGATAGGCTCATGCTCAATGGGGTGACCATCGTTGATCCTCTGACCACCACCATTGACCAGGAGGTAGAGATCGGTCGGGATACCATAATCTATCCCTTCACCATAATTGAGGGGAAGAGTAGAATTGGAAAGGATTGTATCATCGGCCCCGCGGTCCAGATAAGGGAGAGTAAGATAGCCAATAAGGTTGAGATCAAGAACTCATCCGTTCAGAATAGTATCATAGAATCAGAGGCCAGGATCGGCCCCTATGCCCACCTGCGGCCAAAGAGCAGGATCGGAAAGAGAGCCAAGATCGGAAACTTCGTAGAGATAAAGAAGTCCAGCATTGGGAAAGAGTCCAAGGTGGCCCACATGTCCTACATCGGGGATGCTACTTTAGGGGATGAGATCAATATCGGGGCGGGGACCATCACCTGTAACTACGATGGCTTCAAGAAGTATCCCACCACGATTTCTAATGGAGTATTTGTGGGAAGCAATACCAACTTCATTGCTCCAGTCAAAATTGGAAAGGGGGCGGTGATCGGAGCCGGCTCTACCATTACTGAGGATGTCCCTCCCTATGCCTTGGCCATTGCTCGGGGAAGGCAGAAGAACATTAAGGGCTGGGCAAAGAAAGAAACGCAAAAGCGCAAAAAACTCGCCAAAAGCGCAAAAAGAGTTAGTTAAATTTAGCGGTCTTTGCGGACTTTTAGCGTCTTGGCGGTTGCAAGGAGGAAGAAGAAATGAAAAACAAGTTGAAGGTCTTTACGGGGAATGCCAATCCAGAACTGGCAAAGGAGATCTGCAAGTATCTTAAGATTCCTTTAGGGAAGGCAGAGGTGACTCAGTTCCCGGACGGGGAAACCTATGTCAAGATATTAGAGAATATAAGGGGAAAGGATATCTTCATTCTTCAGCCCACCTGTCCCCCGGTGAATAAGAATCTGATGGAGCTATTGCTCTTGATTGATGCCGCCCAGAGGGCATCTGCAGAGAGGATCACTGCTGTTCTACCCTACTATGGATATGCCCGGCAGGATAGGAAGGTGGAGCCCCGAGTCTCCATCGCGGCCAAACTGGTGGCCAACCTCATCGCCCGCTCTGGGGCCCATAGGATGCTTACCATGGACCTGCATGCTGCCCAGATACAGTCATTCTTCGATATCCCGGTGGATCATCTCTTCGCTACCCCAAGCATCTGCAGATATCTCAAGAAGAAGGGGTTCATTGTTGTGGCTCCAGATGCTGGTGGGGTAGCTAGGGCGAGGTTCTATGCCAAGCGGTTGAGAGCTCCTTTAGCCATCATTGATAAACGGAGGGATCGATCGGGGAGGACGACAGTGATGAATGTCATTGGTGAAGTAAAGAATAAGAACCTGGTCATTGTCGATGATATTATAGATACTGCGGGAACCTTAATACAGGCAGTAAGGGCCTTGAAGGATGAGGGAGCAAGGGAGATCTCTGCTGCCTGCACCCATGCGGTCTTTTCTCCTCCAGCAATAGAGATATTAAAGGAGAAGGTAATTAAGGAAGTGATAATCACTGATACCATTCCCCTGCCAAAGGAGAAGAGGCTCAAGAAGATAAAGGTTATATCTGTTGCTCCTCTCTTAGGAGAGGCGATAAAGAGGATCTATAAGGGAGAGTCAGTGAGCTCCCTCTTTGACTAAGCACAGATAGATTTGTATAAGTTAATAACGGTTAAAAACAGTTAAAAACAGTTAAAATCGGTTACATTTACATTAAAGAAGGTAACTGATGTTAACCGCTGTTACCCGATAGTAACCGATATTAACCGAGAGGGAAAGAATGGAGAAAGTAAACTTAGAGGCCGAGATTAGGGAGAAGACGGGGAAGGGCTCCTCGGGAAGGCTGAGGAGAACCGGCTACATCCCGGCCATACTCTATGGAGGAAAAGAGGAAGCCCAATCCCTGGTTGTAAATACTAAGGACCTGGAGAGAGCCCTCTCTTCTGAAGCGGGGGAGAATGTCATCATATCTTTAAAGGTGGGAGATAAGACAAGGACGGTCATTGTAAAGGACCTGCAGACCGATCCTGTGAGGGGAGATTTTCTTCATGTCGACCTCTGCCAGATATCCCTGAGAGAGAAGTTGAAAGCCTCGGTTCCTATTGAGGTGAGGGGAGAGGCCCCCGGAGTGAAAGAGGGAGGGATATTGCAGCATCGATTGAGGGAGATAGAGGTGGAGTGCCTTCCCACTGAGATTCCGGAGTTCATTCCTGTGGATGTCTCAGGATTAGGGATCGGGGACTCTCTGCACGTCAAGGATTTGAGGGTAATCGGTGATATCAAGATATTGGTAGATGGAGAGGAGTCGGTAGTCTCCATTGTACCTCCTACAATAGAAGAGGTGGCTCCACCCACCCCAGAGGAGGTGGTGGCCGAGCCAGAGGTGATCGGAGAGGAGAAGGAGGTGCCACCAGAGGAGGCAGAGGAAGCAGAGAAGAAACCAGCTCCGCCTCCTAAGGGAGTAGAAGAGGCCAAACCTCCTGTTAAGGAAGAGAAGAAGCCGGAGAAAGTTCCGAAGGCAGAAGAAAAGAAGAAATGATCCTCTTCCTCGGTCTGGGAAATCCGGGAAAGAGATATCAGAAGAGTCGCCACAACTTGGGCTTCTGCGTCCTCCATTCTCTGGCCAAGAGACTAAAGGTCGACATAAAGACCAAGAGATATAAATCCTTTATGGGAAGAGGAAGGATAGGAAAGAAAAGGATCGTTCTTGCCCAACCCTTAACCTTTATGAATAACTCTGGAGTGGCAGCGGCCTCCTTAGTTAGAGGCCTGAAGATTTCTTTGAAGAATCTGGTCGTTGTCTGTGATGATATCGACCTTCCTGTAGGGAAGATTAGAATAAGAAAAAAGGGAAGTTCTGGGGGGCATAAAGGACTGGAATCTATAATTCAATATTTAAAAAGTAATGAATTCCCTCGCTTGCGCTTGGGAATTGGAAAGCCTCCCCAAGAGATGGATCCCAAAGAGTATGTCCTTAAAAATTTTACCAAAGAAGAAAATTTATTAGTTAAAAAAGCAATTGATAAAGCAAGAGATGCTTTAATTCTTCTGGTAAAAGATGGTATTGTTCCTGCTATGAATAAATATAATGCTTAAAAGGCTTAACAGGGCATGAAAGGGCCTAAGAAGGCTAATAAGGGCTGCCTTTTTGAGCCCTTTGCGGCCTCTTCCGTCCTTTTTCTGTCTTTAATTATTAATTCAAACCATGGAGTAAGATAAGATGATCCCAATATTCGGTGATTTGACATCTTTAATAGCTGCCCTGGCCTGTGGGGTAGTAGGTCTCTTCTTCGTTTTTATTCTTTCTCGAAGGATCCTGAGGAAGGATGCGGGCAGTGAGAGAATGAAGAAGATATCTCTCTCCATTCATGAAGGGGCCATGGCCTTCCTGTATCGAGAGTATAAGGCAATCGCTTTCTTTATCTTGGCCATCGCCATAATCCTCTTCTTCGCCGTGGCGAAGAAGACCGCTTTGGCCTTCTTAGTGGGCGCCTTCTTCTCCCTTCTGGCGGGCTACCTTGGGATGCAGATTGCCACCAAGTCTAATGCCCGTACTGCCCAGGGGGCGAAGAAGAGCTTTAACGAGGCGCTTTCCATCGCCTTTCCCGGAGGAGCGGTGATGGGCCTCTCTGTTGTCTCCCTTGGCCTATTGGGCCTTTCCCTGGTCTTCCTGCTCTTCATTGGTAAAGGAGAAATGGAATTATCAAATAGAATCATAGAGGCCACTCAACTCATCGTGGGGTTCTCCATGGGCGCTTCCCTGGTGGCATTATTCGCCAGGGTAGGAGGAGGAATCTTCACCAAGGCCGCAGATGTTGGTGCTGACTTGGTGGGGAAGGTGGAGAAAGGGATACCAGAAGACGATCCCCGAAATCCAGCGGTCATTGCCGATAATGTGGGCGACAATGTGGGAGATGTGGCGGGCATGGGCGCTGATCTATATGAGTCCTATGTGGGGGCCATCATCGCCTGCCTAATCATCGCGGCCGCAGCACTCAATACCAAAGGGATGATGCTCGCTCTGCTATTGGCTGGCTGGGGAATCCTCGCTTCCATTATTGGAGTATTCTTCGTAAGAATGAAGGAGGGCCAGGATCCTCAGAGAGCACTGCGCAACGGTATGGTATCGAGCGCTCTGGCCTTGATCATTGGGGCCTTCATTCTAACTACCCATTGGTATAATGAATCCTGGAAAATATTCAATACCTTTTTCAGTGTTTTAGCCGGTCTGGTGGCGGGCCTCGTTGTGGGATTCACTGCAGAGTACTTCACCTCGGGAAAAGAGGTGCGCCAGATCGCCCAGGCAACGACTACTGGTCCGGCAACCAACATCATTCAGGGGTTGGCGGTGGGGATGAGATCTACCGCTCTTCCTATGGTGGCCATTGGCCTGGCGACCATTATCGCTTACTGGTTAGAAGGGATCTTCGGAGTCGCCTTATCTGCCATTGGGATGTTATCCATAACGGGCATGACCGTGGCGGTTGATGCCTATGGTCCTATTGCCGATAATGCGGCTGGGATAGCCGAGATGGCGGGAATGGGGCCAGAGGTTCGCAAAAGGGCGGAGAGACTGGATGCCGTGGGGAATACCACGGCTGCCATTGGAAAGGGATTCGCCATTGGCTCCGCTGCCCTGACCGCTCTTGCCCTCTTTGTTGCCTATTCCAAGACAGTGAACCTCACCCTGATTGACTGTCTCAAGGCCAAGGTGATTGCCGGCCTATTCATAGGGGGAATGGTTCCTTTCCTCTTCTGCTCAGCGACCATGCAGGCCGTGGGAAGGACAGCTCATAAGGTTGTGGAAGAGGTGAGGAGGCAGTTTAAGGAGATAAAGGGCCTCATGGAGGGGAAGGTGATGCCCGACTCTTACAAATGTGTGGATATTACTACCCGGGGTGCTCTAAGGGAGATGATCGTTCCCGGGATCATGGCGGTCATCATTCCCTTTATAATCGGTATTCTCTTGGGAGTGGAAACCCTGGGAGGGTTTCTAATCGGTTCCTTAGTGACCGGTGTCCCCTTGGCCATTATGCTCGCCAATACTGGTGGTGCCTGGGACAACGCCAAGAAATATATTGAGGAAGGGAACTTAGGAGGGAAGGGCTCTCAGGTCCATAAGGACTCCATCATCGGGGATACGGTAGGCGATCCCTTCAAGGATACCGCAGGACCCTCTTTAAACATTCTATTGAAACTTATGGCCATCGTCTCTCTTGTCTTCTCTTCCGTTATCCTATCTCTCAATAAGCATCTCATGGCATTGGTTGAAAGGATATTCTAATCTCAAAAGTCAGGTCATTCGGTTAGGGTAACGAAGCCCGTATCGGTAACGTTTAAGGGTTAGGTAATAACGTAACCGTAACCGAAAGACGAAACGGGCATCCTAACCATAACCCATAGACGTAAACCTTTATCTGTTTTATCGGCCTTCTGGCCAATTTTTTATTGCTCCGCTCTTGCGGGACAGGGAGATTCTATTGCAGATTGGAATTGTGGGACTTCCCAATGTGGGAAAGACAACCCTATTCAATGCCCTAACCAGGGGACATGCCAAGGTCGAGAGATACCCCTTCACTACCATAGAGCCCAATATTGGGGTGGTAGAGGTTCCGGATGAGAGATTGGCGAAGTTAAAAGAGCTCATAGAGGCAGAAGAGGTGACCCCAGCCACCATTAAGTTCTTGGATATCGCGGGATTGGTCGAAGGGGCGAGCAAGGGGGAAGGACTGGGAAACCGGTTCTTAGCAAAGATAAGGGAAGTGGAGGCCATCGTCCATATCGTGAGGTGCTTCTCGGATTCCAATGTGGCCCATATCGCTCCCGACCTCGCTCCGACAAGAGATATAGAGATCGTTAATCTGGAACTCGCCTTGGCAGACCTGGAGATCATTGAAAAAAGAAGAGAAAAAATAAAGAAGGATCCTGAGGCAAGAGAAGAACTTAAGCTACTTGAGGGAGTAGTGGAATCGTTGAGCAAGGGAGAGTTACCAGAATTAAATGAAAAAGAGAGAGAAGCCCTTAAAGGGTATCACCTTCTCTCCCTGAAGCCCACTCTATATGTTGCCAACTCAGGCGAAGGAGAAGAGATTCCGAAGGAGCTAAAGAAATATCGGGTAATTGGAATCTGCGCCAAATTAGAGTCTGAGCTGCAGGAATTACCAGAGAAAGAGAGGGCCCAGTTTCGAGTCGAGATGGGGATAGAGGAGATGGGGCTGGAGAGGTTGATTAGAGAAAGTTATAGATTATTAGGCCTTATTACCTTCTTCACTTTAGAGAGGAAGAAGCTCCGCGCCTGGACCCTAAAGGAGGGGAGAAATGTCAGGGAGGCAGCAGGAAGGATACATTCAGATATGGAGAAAGGGTTCATTAAAGCGGAGGTGATCAACTACTCTGATTTGATTCGAATAGGCTCTCTATCCCAGGCAAGGGAGAAGGGTCTTTTAAGAATAGAGGGAAGGGATTGCAAGGTAAGGGAAGGAGATATCATAACCATTAAATTTCACTTGACCAGATAGTCTTAGTGTGCTAATATAAAAAAATAGGCAAGAAGATCAGTGAAAAATGCAAAGTTCAAAATGCAAAATGTTCAATGTTAATTAATGGAAAGGAGGTCTAACGGGGTGAATAAGTATGAATCGATATTTATAGTAAATCCTGAAGTTGGGGAAGAAAAAAGGAAGGAAGTAATTGATAAGATAAAAGCAATTATTACCTCGAGCGGAGGGAAACTTCTGGGTCTCGATGAGTGGGGGATAAGAAAGCTGGCCTATCCAGTAAAGGGCCGTGAGGAAGGGTATTATTGCTTTCTGAATTTAGAGGCCGGTCCTGCCGTCATCGAAGGCTTGGAGAGGAACTATAGAACAATAGAGGAGATCATCAAATACCTGAGCGTGAGAATAGAGGAGCGAAAACCAAAACCAAAGAAGATAAAACCGAAAAGATATAGACCGAGAATTAAACAGGAATATGGGAATAGAAGATATGAAAATAGAAGATACGAAAGGAGATAAAAAATGGCAAGAGTAAACATTAATAGGGTGTTCATATCCGGGAACCTGACCCATGATCCAGAGCTGAGATATACCCCCAGCGGACAGGCAGTAACCAACTTCTCCATTGCCAATAACCGGAGATATCGTGATCAATCCGGGGAGTGGAAAGAAGAGACGAGCTTCCTGCGTATCGTCGCTTGGGCAAGGCAGGCAGAGGTCTGCAGTGAATACTTGAAAAAGGGGAGCCCGGTCTTAGTGGAAGGAAGGCTGATGCAGCGCTCCTGGCAGACACCAGAGGGACAGAAGAGAAGTGTTGTTGAGATAAGAGCATTTCGGATTCACTTCTTGAGTGCTGCTCCTCGGGCAGAAGCAGTTGAGGAAAAGGCAGTAGAAGAAGAATTACCTAAGGAAGAGGAAGGGGAGGAAGAAATCCCCTTCTGACACGCAAAAGCGCAAAAATTTGAACGCCAAGAATCTTTGCGGCCTTTGCGGTTACAATTTAGCGTCTTGGCGGTTGCAAGGGAGGAGAGAGAATGGTTTATCAGGCAGGAGGGAGAGCATTTCGGCCGAGGAGGGGTGTTCGTCCCCGGTTTTTTAGGAGGCAGAGGCCCTGTCGTTTCTGTGTCAAAAAAGTTATCATAATTGATTATAAGGATGTCGCTACCTTAAGGAATTATATCAGTGATCGGGGGAAGATAAAGCCCAGGAGGTTTACCGGAAACTGTGCCCGTCATCAGAGGGAGCTTGCCCGAGCTATCAAGAGGGCAAGGAGTATTGCTCTATTACCTTTTAAGAGTGAGTAGATCCCGAAGGGATCCCTTTGGGATAAGTTTTCGTCATTATACTCCTCTTCCTTTCCCTTCTTGAACCCCGCCCCTCATAGAGGAGCGGGGTGAATCTCACCATCGCTTCCCTCCCTTCCCCGTATCATTCACTATAGATTAGAGATAGCCACCATTTCATCTCTTCTTTTTTTCTATAGGTGTTTTTTAATGTTGGACTACTATGGAAAGGGTGAGGTTAGGATGAAGATTATCTTAAAGGAAAAGATAGAGGATTTGGGAAATATTGGGGAAGCGGTAGAGGTAAAGGATGGCTATGCTCGAAATTTTTTGATACCAAAGGGCCTGGCCCTAGAGGCGAATCCCAAAAACCTCAAGGTCCTGGAGCATGAGAAGAGGATGAGAGAGGCAGCGAAGAAGAAGGAGAAGGAAGGGGCAGTTACTTTAGCCGAGAAGTTAAAAGAAATCTCCTGTACTGTGAAAGTAAAGGCCGGAGAGGATGACCGGATATTCGGCTCAGTCACTCCTTTGGATATCAAGAGGGCCTTGGATAGCCAGGGGATAGATATTGATAAGAGAAATATATCCATAGAAGAGAATATAAAGACCTTGGGTATCTATCATGCCCTGATCAGGCTTCATCCTGAGGTAGAGACAAAGATAAAGGTCTGGGTAGTTAAGGAATAGATAGTGACCATAGCGCAGATCTGGGGTTTTGTAGGAGGAGTTAGTCTTCTCCTTTTGGGAATAGTAGGAATTATCCTAAAGGTCTTTTATAAGAGTAGGGCAGGGGTCTCCCTGGGAATAGAGCTCCTCAGACGCTGGACATTATTCGATTCCCTCATGACCATCTTTCTCCTCTTGGGGACAGGCATCCTCATCTCCGGACTCATCTCTCTGAGTCTGAGTGGGGTGGAAGAAGAGATAAGATATCTCCTCTGTTTCCTGGGAACCTTATTCACCCTTATCGGTGAACTAAACCTATTCGTCAAGATAATCTTAAGACTCCGCTCTCCAAAAAAATAAACCTATAATTCATAATTTGTAACTCATAACTAATACCTACCTGAAAGGAGGTAAGAGATGTGCGCAGAAATAATGCGAAAAGAGGAATTGACGGCAAGGATTCCTCCCCAGAATATTGAGGCCGAGAAATCGGTAATCGGTTCTATGCTCGTTGAGAAAGAGGCCATTGGAAAGGGCATCGAGGTTTTAGGAAATGAGGAGCCCTTCTACAAGGAGGCCCATAAGAAGATCTATTCGGCAATCGTGGAGCTCTTCATGAAGAATGAACCAGCGGATCTGGTGACTATTACTGAAGAACTGAGAAGGAAGGGGGATTTGGAGGCCATTGGGGGAGCAGCCTACTTAACAGAACTGATAAACTCCGTTCCTACGGCGGCCAATGTGGAATACTATGCCAAGATCGTCTTAGAGAAGGCGACATTGAGAGGATTGATCAATGCCTGTGACGAGATAAAGAATATGAGTTATGAGAGTGCAGAAGAGGTGGATAGGGTTGTAGATAGCGCCGAAAAGATAATCTTTTCTGTCACCCAGGAAAAGATAAGGCGGGACTTCCTACCCATAAAACATATCATAAAGGATAGTTTCCAGGCCATTGAGGAGTTATATGCCAAGAAGGAACATGTCACTGGTATCCCCACCGGCTATAGGGACTTCGACCTCAGGACAAGTGGGCTGCATGGCTCTGAATTAATAGTCATTGCCGGAAGGCCCAGTATGGGGAAGACCTCCTTTGCCTTGGGGATTGCCCATAAGGCCGGGGTGGAGGAGAAAATCCCGGTGGCCCTCTTCTCCTTAGAAATGTCTCGGAATCAATTAGTACAGAGGATGCTCTGCTCTGAGGCCCGGGTCGATGCCCAGAAGGTGAGGACCGGTTACCTGTCAGAATCCGACTGGCCAAAACTCACCATCGCTGCCGGAAGGTTGGCCGAAGCACCGATATTCATAGAC
>JAUWXM010000111.1 GCA_030616365.1 bacterium
AAGGATTATGGTAAGAAGCGTTACGATAATGCCTTCTTCCGGCTCCCTTCAGATGATTCTATCTTAAACGACCTTTTGAAGAAAGTAACCTCCCGGTTCGTGAATGAGATCTCCCCCCATTATGTAAGCAAGAAAAGGAAGCTGGAGAAGGGAAAGGGTTCTTTCCATACCAAGCAAGGGGTGAGGTTTGCCAAGACGGGAATGTGGGATGCGGCCATTGGAGAGTGGCAGAAGGCCTTAGAGAAGGACCCCAAGAATGTCTGGGCCCATAATAACTTAGGGATTGCCTATGAGAGGAGGGGTGAGGTCGCTAAGGCGAGAAGGGAATACCAGAAGGCAAGTAAATTAAATCCTCAGGAGACGAGATATAAGCAGAGTTTAGTGGATTTAAAGAAGGCCCATGATAAAGCCCGTGGGGAGTATCTCGCTACTGGCTCCTTGAAGATGGTCATCAGGAGAAAGGGCGATATGGTCTACATCGACCTGGGCAAGAAGCATGAGGTAGGTGTAGGAGAGGTCTTCATCGTCTATCGTGAAGTGGCCATAAAGCATCCGGTTACGGATGAGGTAATCGGTGCAGAAGAGGAGAAGATTGGTAAGATAAAGGTAAACAAAGTTTCGGAGAAGATGTCTATTGCTGAAATCATAAAGGAGGACCCGGAGAATAAGATAAAGGTTAAGGATAAGGTGAGGAAGAGAGGAGGAAATTAAAAAATCAATTAAAAATGTAAAATGCAAAGTGCCCGCCAAAGGCGAGGTCTCGCCCCTCCGGGGCGGACAAAATTTAGAATTGATATTTTTCTAAACTTGTGATAAAATATGTTTAGTAGTTGACCAGTTAACCAGTTTGCCAGTTAATCAGTTGGTTGATAAGTTGATACGTTAATATGTTGATAAGGAACAAAAAATCTGTGTATAGGGAGGAGGTGAGATAGAGGATGAAGAAGGTATTAATTCTACTGATTCTGCTTCTGGTTTCTATAGGCCTCATCGTTGGCTGTGCCAAGAGGCTACCCATCGGGCATCAGAAGGTGGTGGAAACTAGTGGCTCCCAGCCAGACTGGATTACAGTAATCCCCAAGGCAAAGAAGGGAATGATGTTCTTCAGGGGAATAAAGACCAGGGCCCCGAATCTGGATGGTGGTCTGACAGATTCCAGGATGCATGCTGCTAGGCAGGTGGCGGAGATGGTGGAGACCAAGGCCAATGTGGATTATGAGAATGCCCGACTGGAGTATGGCGTTCCCAGGGATGATAAGGATATCGGCACCGTAATTCGAGACGGCCTCATCATGCTCTCTGATGCCATGATTCAGGGAGTGAAGGAGAAGGAGCTCTTCTACGAAAAGGTGGAGGAGGTTGTTCCTGAGGGTGTCACCTACTTCTACAGCTGCTATATTCTGATGACCATCTCTGAACAGGATTATCGAAGGATCGCTAGCCAGGTCATCGATCGGCAGAAGGCGAAAGCCAGAGCCATGAAGAACAAGAAGGCAGAAGAGTTTTTGGACAAGATGAGAGAGCGGGTGATGCAGACCAGATTCGAGGCAGAAGAATAAAAAAAGAAGGGGAGGCTCCTTACCACCTAAGGAATAGCAAGGAAAGCTCTGTCTTATTGTCCTATGGTCGTATCGTCGTATGGTCTTGACCATCAGACTATTAGACTATTTAACCAACTTCCATGCTATTGCTTTTTGTAAAGGGCCTCCTCTGTCTATTTTGAAATATCAAAACTTCAATAAGCAAAAGACGGCGGAGAGCGAAGCACGCCGTTATTTAACCTTGGATTCTTAAGGATATTTCTATGCGCTCAATTTTTAAGGTTACTATTGGGATATTGGCTATTTCTTTGATTAGCGGGTGTGCTTTTCTCTCTTTGAGGCCGGGATGGAAGCTGGTTTATAGGTCCCAGAGGAAGAAGCCAGCCTGGGTAACAAAGGAGAAGAAGGCGGATGATAAGTTCCTCTACTTCAGCGGGATGCGCACGGAAGCCCAGCGATTGGAGGATGGGGAGAGTGATGCGGTAAAGAATGCGGCGCGCAAGATCGTGGAGTACTTTGGCCAGGAAGGGGTCATCCTCTATGAAAAGAAGAGAACGGAGATCGAGACCCAGTTACTGGATCAGGTTAAGTTCAAAGGGGCGGCCGCTGTCCGGGCAGCAAAGCTACAGGAGATGTACTATGAGAAGTGGCAGAGCACGGCAAAGGATAGGGTCCAGTTCAGTTATGATGTCTACGTCTTAATAAGATATCCCATAAAAGAGTTGGAAAAGGAGAAGGCGGCTCAGAGGAAGAAGGCCATAGAGTTAACCAAAGGGGCCCTTGCCCTCTCCCAGAACGCCAGGAGAGCCCTGGCCCAGGGAAGGGTGAGAGAAAGCATCTTGCAATATGCCAAGGCCCTGGATTTTCTATCCCGGGTAAGTATCCTGGTGGAGATTTTACCAGGGGTAAATAACGAGACGCTCAAGGCCGAGATAAGGGGCGATTTAGAAGGGATAATATCTAAGATAAAAACTGAGGGAAAGGGAAGTGGTCAAGAGGTAATAGTTAAAAGACCTCTTAAAGAGTCCCTTACCTTAAAAGTCAGTTATGACGAAAAGGAAAAATCTATTCCGGTAAAGAGTCTTCCCGTATCCTTTGAATTCGTAAAAGGAGAAGGAAGCCTAAAGACCCTGGCGAGAACGAATAATAATGG
>JAUWXM010000058.1 GCA_030616365.1 bacterium
GGCTTCAGGGCCAAGGCAAAGCAGACCGCCTTGGCGGCAATGGTATGCATAAATGGTCCCCCCTGAATCCCGGGAAAGACCATCTTATCGATCATCTTGGCATGCTTCTCTTTACACATAATCATTCCTGATCTTGGGCCCCTCAGGGTCTTATGGGTGGTAGTAGTAACGAAGTCGCAGTAAGGAAAAGGATCGGGATGGAGCTTGGCAGCTACCAGTCCGGCGATATGGGCGATGTCTGCTAAAAGATAAGCGCCTACCTCATCCGCAATTTCTCTGAATTTTTTAAAGTCAATGAGCCGAGGATAGGCGCTCGCTCCGCAGATGATGAGCTTTGGTTTACACTCCCTGGCAATCTTTAGTACCTGGTTATAATCAATAGTCTCTGTCTCTTTATTTACACCATAGAATATAACATTGAAGTATTTCCCAGAGAAACTGACCGGGCTTCCGTGGGATAGGTGGCCACCATGAGAAAGCTCCATAGAGAGCATGGTATCTCCGATATCTAAACAAGCAAAATAGATTGCCATATTGGCCTGGGTTCCAGAGTGGGGCTGGACATTGACGTGCTCGCAACCGAATAACTCCTTTGCCCGCTCAATGGCTAAACTCTCTGCCACGTCTACGAACTGACAGCCTCCATAGTATCTCTTCCCGGGATAGCCCTCAGCATACTTATTGGTCATCACCGATTTCTGGGCCTCCATAACCGCATCAGAGACAAAGTTCTCAGAAGCAATGAGCTCCAGGCACTCCCTCTCCCTTCGCTTCTCATCCTCTATCGCTTTATAGATCTCAGGATCCACATCCTTCAGACTCTTCATCTTGCACCTTTTACAATAACTACACTTGCTGAGGCACCAATCCTCGTTGCTCCAGCCTTGATTAAAGCCTGGACATCCTCCAAGGTGCGAATCCCTCCCGCGGCCTTTACTCCCATAATGGGACCAACTATGCGACGCATGAGGGCAACATCGGCTACCGTTGCTCCACTAGGACCAAAACCAGTACTGGTCTTGACGAAGTCTGCTCCGGCTTCCTTGGTTATCTGACAGGCCTTTATCTTCTCTTCTTGAGTTAGTAAAGCGGTCTCTAAGATTACCTTGACCGTCCTCCCATTGGCGGCATTAACCACTGCCTGGATATCCTTCTTTACCAAATCATAATTCTTTGACTTCAGGGCCCCGATATTCATCACCATATCGATCTCATCCGCCCCATTGGCGATGGCATCCCGGGTCTCCATGGCCTTGGCAGTAGAGGTCGTGGCTCCTAAAGGAAAACCTACCACACAGGTCACTTTTACTGGGGTATCCTTTAATAGCCGGGAACAAAGGGCAACATAGTTGGGATTAATACAGACGGTGGCAAAGTTATACTTCTTTGCCTCTTCACATAACTGAGTAATCTTCTCTACTGTAGCATCTGGCTTAAGATAGGTATGATCAATAGTGCGGGCGATCTCCCCTTCGTCTGTTTTTGCTCCAAGAGTAGCTCCTATTCTATCTGCCCCAGCGGAGATAATATGATTCACGCTTGCTATAGGAAGACTAATCTTACCTTCAAGACCCTCTTCTTCCCCAAGGCGTCTCATAACATTCCTGGTAATTCTATCTATCAGTTCGTCGAACTCAGCCATTCTTTAGCTCCTTCATTCCAAATCAACGCGGTCTATCACTCCTACGATAAAGGTTCTTACTGGAATCTCTGGATTATTGAATACCTGGCGGGCGGAGTTTCCCTCATCGATGACCAGGACCGTCTCCCCAAAGCCGGCATAACCCTGATCCACAGCCATCATAGAATTCCCCTTCGGCTTACCATCTCTATCTAAGGGTTGAACGATCAGAAGCCTATTCCCTTCCAGGTGCTTATTCTTCCTGGTAGCCACCACTACCCCGGTTACTTTAGCGATTAACATTCTTCACTCCGTTTACTTTATTTAGATCGGGGTTTGGTTGGAGCAACCACGGATTTGTGGACCCATCCTATTCTTTTATCGGATAGTCTGACCTTATACCAGCTTCTGCTCTTTTCTAAGACCTTAAGTTTATCACCTTGTTTAAGAGTAATAACTATCTTACTCTCGATTGTAGCTGCACTTCTTATGTTGGCCTGCCCTACCTTGATCCAGACCTTACCCGGCACTTCCTTAGTGGTTACCATAGCGCAGCCAGCCAATAAGATGACGACTACTAAACTCAGTATTAAAAGTCTCCGTCCCATTCTATCACCCCCTTTCAATCATTCTTCTTCATGGATATCTATGGAATCCACGATGCCTACAATGCCCGCATCGACCGGAGCGACCTCAGGTAGTAAGGGCAGGGATGCTTCCCGGGATTCAACATAGAAGACATAGTCCCCGATCCCGGCTTGGACAGTATCTACTGCCACTTCCGGCTTTCCCATAGGTTTTTTATCCTCCCAGGAGAGAGGCTGAATGATGAGTAACTTCGCTCCCTCCAAGGTCTCATACTTCTGAGAAGCAACTACAGTTCCGATTACCTTCGCTAATTTCATAGCTTCTTCATTTAAAATATTTCTTTTCTATGCCCATTATCTTATCGACTCTTCGGGCATGGCGGCCACCAGCAAACTTGGTTTCCAGCCACACCCTTACCATATCCTTTGCTAAAGCAACCCCAATGGTCTGACCACCGAGACATAGGATATTGGCATCGTCATGCTCACTGGCCATCTTGGCAGTAAAGGTATCATAGGCTAAGGCAGCCCTTATTCCGGGAACCTTATTACAAGCGATGCAGGAGCCCATTCCCGCGCCATCGATCATTATTCCTTTAGAACATTCTCCCTTTACTACCTCTGAGGCAACCAGATGAGCATAGTCTGGATAGTCGCAGGACTCCGGGCTATAGGGGCCGCAGTCCTTCACCTTATATCCCAGTTCATCGAGATACTTTCTTAATTCTTCTTTTAAGGGGAAGCCACCGTGGTCGCTACCAATGGCAATTTTCTTCTCGTCCTTAGGAGGAATCTCAGAAGTCTTTAACTTAGTGGCCACGTCCTCAGCGATCTTCTTTATGAGATCTTCAGAGACCATTCTTCTTACTCTTTGATGATTTTTATTCTGAATTCCAGGGCTCGATCTCGGGCAAAGGGGGTGATGATGGCATCTTTGGGAACCCTTAATTCCTTCTCCCCTCTTTTGGCCACTTGGAGCATCTCCTTCTCGGTAATAAGCATCTTTTTCCCTGTGGGCGGAATTACCTTCCCCTTTTCTGCCAACTCCTTCTGAACCTCTTCTGTAACGATCTGAATCAACTTTTCTTTATCCATCTTATCCTCGTTTCACTCGGAATTAGTTGATAAGTTAATACGTATTTTCGTATTCTCTTATTCTCGTGTTTTCTTGTTAACTTGTATCCTTGTTAACTTCTGGTTACTGGTTACTTTATAATAAAGATGCCTTCGCTTCGCGAAGAACTTTGTTATTCCTCCGCATCTTTAGTAGACGAGGCAAGCGAAGCGCGTCGTCATAATAATGCTTTTCTCAGTGCTTCATGGGGCTTGGGAATAACAGTTTTATTTACTAATAGTCCCTCCTTCTCTATCTCCCTACAGCCAGCATCTATGGCCGCTTTGACTGCGTCCACCTCTCCTGTCAGAGTAACGAAACCCTTGCCTGCTAATCCCTTTGCTAAGCGAACTTCTATTAGTTCAATCTTGGCCGCCTTCACGGCAGCATCCGCAGCCAGGATGATAGCCGATACAGAGAAGGTTTCTATTACACCAATTGCTTTTAACTCCTTTATTATTGTGGTTCCCATTATGGCCGGGAAGACATCGGGGTGAACATTGGGGATGACGAAGCTATCCATCACCGTCTCTTTTCCTACTTCCTTTCCCTTATCGACTGAAGAGCGGGTACTAGCCACGTCTCCCATTACCAAGACGATATATTTGCCGGGGCAGATACTAAAGGATTCAATCAAATCCACGGCCGCTACCTTCATCATGGCATCACAGACCTCGAATCCCCGGGCAACGCTATTTAACTCCACCATACCAATGGCATTCCTAACCATTTTCGCTCACTTTCGCTCGCTCAAGCTTCAAGCTCCATGCTTCAGGCTGCAAGCTTGTGGCCTAACTAGGCTTTGATAGTAATGCAGTCTCCAATGTTGGTTATCTTTCCTTCTATCGAGGCATGAATCCTTGCTCCTAAGGCTCCTCTGGGAATGTCAGCGATCAGGTCTCCCACCTCTACCTTGTCATTCAACTTCACGGTCGGAATTGATCTTGCTCCCACATGCTGGGAGAGAGGGATTCTAACGAAGTTCGTCCGATGTCCCCTCTTCTCCAGAGGGGCATCCACATTATATTCCTCCACTCCGATCCTGGAGATGACCCTTGTTGTAGGAACCTTGCGATACTCCATCATGGGATGGGCTTCCTCCGGAGCCTCTTTATGAGGATTCTTGACCTTTGCCCCGGTCAGTTCTCTTTTAATCTCCTGATTTACCCTCAATGGTGATAGTCCAAAGGGGCAGGCATATAGATTACATAGACCGCATTCTGAGCAGAGGAAAGCAGCAGTAATGTCATTTAATTCCTTTCTCATCTCATACCCCACATGCCTCATTATCTTATGGGGTTTTAAGGAATGACCGATTAAGTACCTGGGACAGAGCTCAGTGCAGTCAGTGCACTGCATACAGAGCATAGTCTTCCTTAGGATTTTTCTCATCTCTAAGGTCTTGTTCATAATTACATTATGGTCTTTGGGAAGAACGATCAATCCTGTGGTGGTCTTCATCACTGGGGAATCCAGATCTTCAATCAATTTCCCCATCATGGGCCCGCCATCCAAGACAGAGAAATCCTCTATCTTTGGCTCGGCTAACTTTATCACCTCCCCCACGCTCATCCCCACCGGAACCTTCACTGACTTCGGTCCCTTCACTGCCCCGGATATGGTGAGATACCTATGGGTAACCGGTTTTCCCTCCATAGCATCTGCGATATTGATTAAAGTTCCTACATTATCTACCACTACTCCCACATTAAGAGGAATCCCTCCTTCAGGAACGATCCTCTTCAATACCTCATAGACCAGGATTTGTTCATCACCTGCAGGATAGAAGTCGGCGAGAATAAAGAGCTCAATAGGTGACGTGGGATGTGTGATGTGTGATGTTAAAGCAGTGATGGCTTCCTTATATTTTTCTTTTAGAGCGATGAATCCTTTTTTGGCACCGGTAGCCTCCATCACCAGTTCCAGGCCCTTGACCACTTTATTCGCTTGAGAAGCCATTAATTGCTGATCGATGCGTAAGAGAGGCTCGCACTCTGCACCATTGGCAATGACATACTCTACCCGGGCCTCTAACTTCACATGGGTGGGAAAGCCCGCTCCCCCTGCTCCCACCACTCCCGCATCCCTCACTCTCTCAACAATCTCTTTTCTATTCATACTTACTTTCTCAGGGGTTACAGGGGGAACAGGGGCTACCCTTGTCATTTTAGGCTATCCTGAAATAGTCCACCAATACACATCTCAATGGTCTGGTGAAGTTGCTGGTTTTAATCAGGCCTTCACCAGTAGGAGTGGCGATGGAGAGGGCGGCATACCCCTCTCCTTCATAGCCTAAACCAGCATAGGAAGGGGCATTCTTGACAAAGATAGAAACCTGGGCCGTCTTGGCCATCTTAGTAAGATTGGCCACGTTTAAGGAATGCATGATGGCGGTATGTTTATTTCCCTGTTCCACTTCTACAGCAAAATTAATCGCCTCATCGACATCCTTTACCCTGACAAAAGGGATGACCGGCATTAATTGCTCTGTCCAGACATAGGGATGGTTCCTATCCACTTCACAGAATAATAACCTGGTACTCTCTGGTACTTTTACCCCAATTTTAGAAGCGATTAAAGTGGCGTCCTTGCCTATGTATTCCCTGCTTACTTTGGGTTCCTTTCCTGGGCCGCCGGGTTCTAAGATAGCCGCCTTGGTTAACTTTTCGAACTCATCCTTTTTTAACTCATAAGTACGAGGATCCTTACGCAATAGTTCTAATAATTTATCAGCAATAGCCTCCACGGCAACGATCTCCTTCTCTGCGGTACACAAGACACCATTGTCAAAACTGGCTCCCTTTATAATGGAATCTGCCGCATGCTCTAAGTCTGAAGTCTCATCCACAACTACTGGGGGATTTCCCGGACCAGCAGCAATGACCTTCTTTCCGCAGGCCATGGCAGCCCTCACCACCGCTGGTCCGCCAGTAACCATGATGAGCTTTATCTTAGGATGCTTAAATAAGGTCTGGGCCTCGTCAATACTTGGCTTGGCAGCAGTGGTCATTAGGTTTGCTGGGCCACCGGCTTTTATAATTGCCTCATTCAATATCTGAATGGATTTCAGGGATACCTTCTTGGCTGCTGGATGGGGAGCAAAAACCACGCTATTTCCGGCAGCGATGATAGAGATGCCATTATTTATTATGGTTGAGGAAGGATTGGTAGAAGGAGCCACGGCACCAATTACTCCAAAGGGAGCCCTTTCCTCCAAGGTTAAACCATGATCCCCAGTATAGGCAACGGGATGTAGATCCTCTACTCCAGGGGTCTTCTGGGCAGCCAATAGATTCTTCTGGACCTTGTCCTCCCATCTTCCCATCTTGGTCTCTTCCCAGGCCAACCGGGCTAAACTCTCCGCCTCCCTGATTGAGGCCTCCCTTATGGCCTCGATGTACTTACTCCTCTTCTCCAGGCTCTCGCGAAAGAGCTCCCTTTGGGCAACCCTTGCCGCCTCAATCGCTTCCTCCACATTGGGAAAGACCCCCAGGTCTCCTGCGCCCTGCACCGTCTGGTACCGGGCAGCGCCTGCCTTTGCTTCAGGAGAGGTTTCTTCCTTGGTCATCCTCTCCACTATCTCCTTCACCACTTCCCTTATCTTCTCTGGATTGATCTCCATTTCTCACTCCCTTAATCGCTGATTACCGCTGATATAGTGCGCAGATTGTCGCTGATTATTTGCGGTCATCTGCGTTTTGATCTGCGGTCATCTGCGTTTAGGATTTACG
>JAUWXM010000009.1 GCA_030616365.1 bacterium
CTTCCTCTATATCAAAGAGCAGCCTATAGTGATAGACCTCTTCCTATCGGTTTTGGCCAAACCATCTCCCAGCCCTACATTGTTGCTTTAATGACTGAATCCTTAAGGCTAAAGGGGGATGAGAAGGTCCTTGAGATTGGAACTGGTTCTGGTTATCAGGCGGCCATATTGGCAGAACTTGCTGAAAAGGTCTATACCATCGAGATTATTCCTGGATTGACAAAAAGAGCAGAAAAAATCTTAAAGAAATTGGGCTATAAGAATATCGAAGTAAAATGTGGTGACGGCTATTTAGGCTGGCCAGAATATGCTCCTTTCAACGCTATAATCGTCACCTGTGCTCCAGACCATATTCCTCAGCCCCTGATAGACCAATTGGCAGAGGGGGGAAGGATGGTTATTCCCATCGCTGATACCTATCCCCAGAGACTGACCCTCATTCAGAAAAAGAAAGGAAAAATCGTTCAAGAAGTCATTACTGGCTGTATGTTTGTTCCTATGACCGGCGAAGAAATCAAAAAACATTAAGAGGTCTCTGAAAAAAATTTCAGAGCCCCTTGATTACACCGATTATGAGAAGATTACACCGATTACCTCGGCGATACAAAAATCTGTGTAATCTATATTCATCTGTGAAATCAGAAATTTCATTAGAAATTTCTCTTGACATTGCTAATTTTTAGTGCTTTAATTAATTAAGCGCTCTTAACTTAAATCTGTATTTTGCTAATTATATTGTTTTTCTCTGCGTTTTTAAGTTAAAATTTTGCGCTTTGGCGGTTGCCATGTATGTTCCAACCAAAGTATGCTTGGCCAAGGGAGTGGGAAGACATAAGGAGAAACTGACCAGTTTTGAGCTTGCCCTGCGTAACGCCCAGATTGCAAAGTATAATATAGTAAATGTCTCAAGCATCGTTCCCCCCGCCTGCCAGCTTATTCCCTTAGCAGAAGGATTAAAATATCTTGCTCCCGGACAGATCATCCACTGCGTGATGAGCAAGAACGCTACCAACGAGCCCCACCGCCTCATCGCTTCCTCCATTGGGGTAGCCGTCCCCAAGGACCCTACTCAGTATGGCTACCTCTCAGAGCATCATTCCTTTGGGGAGACGGAACAGAAGGCTGGGGATTATGCTGAGGATTTAGCGGCCTATATGTTGGCCACCATCTTGGGAGTAGAGTTTGAGATTGGGGCAAGTTACGATGAGGAGAAGGAACTCTGGAAGATATCTGGTCAAACAGTGAAGACTACCAACATTACCCAGTCCGCCATCGGGGATAAGAACGGGCTCTGGACCACGGTCTTAACCGCCGCCATCCTCATTCCCCCGATGAAGATACCTGAGATAAAACCAGCAGAAGCAAAGGAGGAAGCCAAAATACCGGGACTAAAAGCGGAAAAAATACCTGAAGTAAAAAAGGAGCCGGTAAAAGTTTGACTTTCAATAATTTTGAAGCATCGGAATTTATAATTCCGGTGCTGAGGATTAGGGGGTTTGGGGGAAAGAATCTGCTTGTCCCCAAGGGGTGACAGTGGAGAAATGCGACGAATAGGAGCATTTCGGAACGCCAGAGGGGTGAAACCCCTATGGAAGTATCCCCGAAGGGGATATCTTGGAGATATAGAAAGGAAATTCTCTGATTTTGAAAAATCCAGAGTAGTCATCCTTCCTGTCCCCTATGAAACGACGACCACCTATCGGAAGGGAGCCAAGAATGCCCCCCGAGCAATCATTACTGCCTCTCGGAATATGGAACTATATGACGAGGAACTTGATTACGAACCCTATAAAATAGGTATTCATACCCTAAGGGAATTGAAAGAAGGTTTTAATAGCCCCCAAAAGATGATCAAGGCCTTGGCAGATAAAGTCCAGGGCCTCTTTTCTTTAGGAAAGTTAGTCATCGCCTTAGGGGGAGAGCATACCATTACCTTAGGAATGGTAGAGGGCTTAAAGAGAGAAGAAAAGGATTTCTCCATTCTTATTCTCGATGCCCATACTGACCTAAGAAATTCCTATGAGGGAACGAAATACTCCCATGCCTGTGTCGCTCGGAGGCTTATAGAGGAAAACAGAATTGTTCAGGTGGGAATAAGAAGCCTCTGCCGGAAAGAGGCGGATTTTATCAAGGAGAAAAATTTAAGACTCTTCTATGCCAAGGATATTGTGGGCAGGGAAGAGTGGATGAAAGAAGCAATCTCCCGTCTTTCAGATAAGATATACCTTTCAATTGACTTAGACTTCTTAGACCCTTCCATTATGCCTGCTGTGGGAACCCCTGAACCTGGTGGCTTGGGATGGTATGAAACCCTAAAGTTCCTGTGCCTTCTTTCCCAAAAGAAGAAAATCCTAGGCATCGATGTCGTAGAACTCTGTCCCACTCCTCTTGACATTCCTTCCTCATTCGCTGCCGCAAAACTCATCTACAAACTCATCGCCTACCTCACCACTACTTAGATCAGCACCTTCAAAATGCTTCTCAGATACTTCTTACTTCTTTTCTGTTTTTTTATTTTGTTTTTAATTTAATTTTTATTTTTTAAATTCTTAAGAATTTGGAAATAATGAAATAGCAACAAAAATAAGTTGAAGAGTCAAATTTGATTTTTTTGCTGCATTTTGATTTCATCAAAATTTGTTTGTTTTTTGGCTCTAAATGTGGTAAAATTACTTGTGGAGACGAAGAATGAAGAAGATTACGATTTTAGCGATTCTTTTAATAGTCGTCTTAAGTCCCTTTCTTTATGCTCAGGTTCCAAAGACCCAGGCTACACCAAAGAAAGTCAGAAGACCAGCGGTAGCCGGGACCTTCTATCCTGGGAATAGACTCCTTCTTCAGAGACAGGTGGATGGCTTCTTAGCAAAGGCAAAGAAGGTAGAATTGGAAGGAGAACTAATTGCTTTAATCGCTCCCCATGCGGGCTATATCTACTCTGGACCGGTGGCAGCCTATTCCTATAAGCAGTTAGAGAAAAGAGATTTTGATATTGTGATCCTCATCGGTCCCAGCCATCGCATCGGCTTTGCTGGGGCCTCTGTTTACAATCATGGTTCCTATCAGACGCCATTAGGATTGGTAGAGGTTGATTCTGATTTAGCAGATAAGATTATTGCTCAAGATAAGAGTATCAGATATATCCCTCAAGCACATATCAGGGAGCACTCCTTAGAGGTTCAACTGCCCTTCCTTCAGAGAACATTAAAGGACTTTAAGATCATTCCCATCCTGATTTCCGATCCCTCTTTGAAAAACTGCCGAATCTTAGCTGATGCTATTTTTAAAAGTAGAGAAGGTAAAAATGTCTTAATCGTTGCCTCTACCGATCTATCCCACTATCAACCTTATAGTAAAGCCTGCCAATTAGACAAGGTCACTCTGGATGCTATTCTGACCTTGAATCCAGAGGAAGTGGCCAAGAAGGGTGATATATGTGGCAAGGCAGCGGTCTTGACTACTCTAATGGTTGCCAAAAAGTTGGGAGCAGATAAAGCAATTATTTTAAAGTATCTCAACAGTGGCGATACCGCCGGGCCCAAGGATGGCGTGGTGGGCTACGGTGCGGTTGCCATTGTAAACCCCGTTAGAAGTAAGACGTCCAAGGCGTCTGCCTCGCCTTTGGTGAGGACTTCTAACGGGGTAAAGAAAGGAGAAAAAAAGATGAAAGGAGTCTACTCTAAAGAAGAGAGAGAAGAGTTATTAAAGATTGCCCGGGATTCTATTAAAAGTTTTCTTACTACCAGAAAGCCGCCCAGGATAGAGACTGAAAATCCGAAGCTGAAGCAGAAGCGAGGAGTCTTCGTTACCCTGAGGAGGGGAGAGGTCTTGAGGGGTTGTATTGGTTTCATCGAGCCCGTCTTCCCCCTTTATCACGCGATAAGCGAGTGCGCCATATCTGCGGCTACCAAGGACATCAGATTCCCGCCAGTGACTGTAGAGGAATTATCCAAGATTACCATTGAAATCTCCATTTTATCTCCAACAAAGAGGATAGTTAGCGTCGATGAGATTAAGATGGGAATTCATGGAGTAGTGGTAAAGAAGGGGCTCAATCAAGGGATATTCCTACCCCAGGTGGCAGAAGAAACCGGCTGGAATAAGGAAGAGTTCTTAAACCACCTATGTAGCGGAAAGGCCGGGCTTCCTCCCGATGCCTGGAAGGATAAGGATACTGAAATCTACATCTTCACTGTGGAAAAATTTGAGGAGAAGAAATAAAATGGCTGAAGAGAAGAAAAAAGATGAATTGAATTATCAATTTGTGAGTCTTGTCTTTTCCCTCCAGCAAGCGGCCATGGCCCAACTGGGCAAGATAACCAATCCCGCTACGGGAAAAATGGAGAAGAATCTCATTCAGGCAAAGGCCACTATAGACATGCTCGAGATGCTGAAGGAGAAGAGTGAAAGTAACCTCACTGATACTGAGCAGAAAATAATCTTGAATACTTTAGACAATCTCTATCTAAATTATGCCGACGAAGTTGCAACCGCAGAGGCCGCAGAGAAACCTAAGGAAGAAAAGAAGCCCTCCTCCGCTTCCCCCTCCGCTAAAGCTACGGCGGACAAGAAAGCTACGGAGGGTAAACCCCGCCCCTCAGAGAGGAGCGAGAGTAAAGAAGAAAAGAAGGAATGAAAGCTAAATAGTTATGAGATTAAGCAGAAGGATAGCAAGGACCTTGGGAGCGACCCTCCTCCTTGCTTTTTTTATCATTATAGGAGTACTTATCATGAATACTAGAAAATCAAACAATCCCAGGACTGGTGCTACGCCCAAGAAAGGGGAGGTTAGACTCTATCCCGCAATGTACTGGGAGAAGTTGCCAGAAAAAAGGGTGAGGTGTAACCTATGCTTCAGAAAGTGCGTAACTAAGGATGGAGAGATCGGCTTCTGTAGGAACAAGATAAATAAGGGAGGGGAGTACTATACCCTGGTCTATGGCATTCCCTGTGCCGTCCATATAGACCCCGTTGAGAAAGAGCCCCAGCACCACATGCTCCCGGAAAGCAGGATATTATGTATTGGAACTGCCAGTTGTAACTTCCGATGCAAGTTCTGCCATAATTGGCATATGTCCCAGAGGAATATCTACCAGACATTAAACTATGACCATCCACCAGAGAGAATTGTGGAACTGGCCATTGAGAATAAGTGTCCTACCATCTCCTTTACCTATAATGAGCCCACTGTATTCTACGAATATATGCTCGATATCGCAAAACTTGCCCAGAAGAAGGGAGTAAAGATACTCTTCCACTCCAATGGCTCCATGTCTCCAGAGCCATTGAGGGAACTTCTGAAATATAGTGATGCCGTAACCATTGACCTCAAAGGATTTACCAATAAATTTTATAGCGAGGCCTCATCAGCTAGACTGGAGCCAGTTCTTGAAACCCTGAAGATTATCAAGGAAGAGGGGAAGTGGCTTGAGATTGTGAATCTCATTATTCCTACTCTGAATGACAATCCCAAGGACATCAGAAGGATGTGCGAGTGGATAAAGAAGAACTTAGGGGACGAGGTTCCCATCCATTTTAACAGGTTTTCTCCTATCTATAAGATGCAGAACCTTCCCCCTACACCAATAAAGACCTTGGAGGGGGCACGAGATATTGCTAAAGAGGTGGGTATAAAATACATCTATATCGGGAATGTCCCGGGACATAAGGGAAACTCCACCTACTGCCCAAAATGCAAGAAGAGACTGGTAAGAAGGATTCACTTCGCTGTCCTGGAAAATAGAATAAAAAACGGAAGATGCTCCTATTGCGGAGAGGAAATCCCCGGCCTCTGGTGAGACGCAAACTGCCAAATAAAAAATGCTTGTAATTTCCCTAAAAATATGGTATAATATTAGTTAGAAATTGTGAGTAAGGGGGGAATTAAAGTGAAAAGTCAAGACCTGACCCCGTTAATGGAAAATAAAGCTAATTTAAAGATAAAACTAAATGGATTAAAAAGAAAGGATATCTTATACCTGCAAAAAAAGTATCCAATTGATGCAATAGAAAGTTCTGTGGTTGACATTTACCTTAGTAGAAAAGGGCTTGCAGCCTTTAAAAACGAGATCCTTCTCAAAACTGTTGGAAAATGTAATTCTAAAACTAAAATTGAAATTGAGAATTATTTCCTATCAAAAGATATTAAGCTAAATTTGAAAAATATTGAGAAATTTTTTGAATTACTAATTGCTCCTTCCGAGAGAAAATTAAATGGAGCGTATTATACTCCCACCTTTTTGGTAGAATACATAACCAAAAAATCTATTAATGGCGATATTACGGTTTGTGACCCTGCTTGTGGTAGTGGAGCTTTTTTAGTGTCTGCCACCAAGAGGCTTTCAGAAATTACAGGAAAGCCGATAATTGAAATAATTGAAAATAACATTTTTGGTTCAGATATATTATCTTCAAGTGTTAAACGTTCTAAGATAATCCTTTCTATCTTAGCCTTAGAAAATGGGGAAGATAAACCTAAAATAAAATTTAATCTAAACTGTGCAGATAGTTTAAATTTTCCTTGGGTTAAAAAATACCATAAAGTATTTAATAAAAAAGGGTTTGACGCAGTAATTGGAAACCCACCCTATGTGCGAACTAAAAATTTAACCGCAGATATAAGGAAAAAAATTCAAAAAAATTGGAGTACTGCTGGATACGGTAATGTAGATTTATTTATTCCTTTTGTTGAGTTAGGTATAAAACTAATAAATGACAAAGGAATATTAGGATATGTTTTACCCAATGGGTATGTAAATTCATTTTCTGCTACAAGACTAAGAGAATTTTTACAAGAGCGTGGCTATGTAGATGAAATTCTCGATTTTAATCATTTACAACTCTTTAAAAATGCTACTACATATACATGTATTACACTCTTTAGTAAAAAACCAAAATCTTTTTTCAAATATGTGTCAATTGGCGATATAAAAGACATTGAGCAGTTAGATAAACTAAAATTCCATGGAATTCAGTTTAAAAATCTTAATCCACAAGGTTGGAAACTACTTAATGAAAAAGATTTAGAAAATATAAAAAAGATAGAAACTATAGGTCTTTCCCTCGGTAAGATAGCTCAAATAAAGACAGGTATTGCAACATTACGAAACGACCTATATGTTCTTGTCAATCCAAAAGTTAATGGTAAGTATTTTTTAAAAAGTTTTAACGGGAAACAATACAAAATCGAAAAAGCAATTACAAAAGAAGTTATACATGCCGGAACAGCGAAAACGACAGAGCAATTAGATAATGATAAAAGACGGATAATATTTCCGTATAAAATGATTAGAAAAAAATACGTTATAATTCCAGAGGATGAATTAAAAGAAAAACACCCAGAATGTTACAAATATTTATTGGCCATAAGGAGCGAATTAGAGAAAAGAGATAAAGGGAAGAAAAAATATGAGGCTTGGTATGCTTATGGAAGAATACAGGGGTTAGAAACTTCTCTTGCAAGAAAAATAATTGTACCGACAATTAGCAATAGACCTCGTTTTGTTATTTCAAATAAGGTTAATGCACTTATATACGCTGGTTATGGCATCTACTTTAAAGGAGATATTGATATTTTAGCTAAAATACTGAATTCAGAAGTGATGTGGTATTACATTAAAAAAACAAGCAAAAAATATGCAAGTAGTTACATGTCACTTGCTAAAAACTTCATTAAGAATTTTTCCATTCCACAACTTTCCAAAAAGGAAAAAAAATTTATTAAAAGTCATGAAGGTAAAAAATTAGATAATTTTTTAATAAAGAAATATGGGGTGATTTATGCCAGTAGATAGAAAGGATTTACAGAGGACATTGATTAAAATGAAAAGATTATATGTAAAAGACCCTATAAATGCGGTTAGGGGTCAGCATATGATTAGGCAACTGCATGCTTTTTCAATCAAAGAACTCAAGAGACTGAAAGTTTCAGAAAAAAAAGTCTTTCTAAAAAAAGAAACTAAAATTTTTGGCGCCCATAAACCAAAGAAAGTTGATGTAGCAATAATCCATGAAGAAGCTGGACCTCTTATTATTGTTTCAATTAGAAGTCAGATGAGTTCTTTTGACAACAATTTTAAAAATTATATAGAGGGTCTTTCTGGAGAAGTAGCAAATTTGCATGAAGGATATCCTAATCTTGTAGTGGGATTAATTTATATGTTACCAAAAGAAACGATTCAAATGAATTCAGCAGGCAAGAGAGAAACTCACAATTTGCATAAAAAAGAAAAGTTATTCAAGCCTATGTCATACAGAAAAGATGTAAAAGATAGCCCTAGCAAATTTGAACACATTGCTTATTTGGCAGTAGATTTTGTTAAAGATCCCCCAGAAGTTTTAGAAGACATACCCGCAGACCCAACTCTTAGAATAGAAAATTTTTATGATAAATTGTTAAAAACATATCAAAAAAGAAATCCATTTTTAAATATTTTGTAGCTTTAATAAACTAACACTAGTTACAAACCAGTTTTGTTGAAAGTAAAGATTTAGATTGCTGATCTTCCATTTTATGACGGAATGATATGAACTTTGTATAATACAACAAAAACTTTTTTGTGCTGGAAACGTTGTATGAAATTCTACAAGGACGATAGAGAAGCAAATCCAATGACAGACGAAAAATTCAGCATGCTTTGTATGCTACCGCTTTTTATTTTACTGGTAGTTGTGGAACACCCTGATATTGGGCTTTTCAAGACTATTCTCTGGGTAGTCTTTTTGGAAGCGGTCTGTTATTGTGGCTTTAAATGGGGATTTAAGGAGATAAGCTTAAAAAGAAGAAAATGATTTTGGGGACAAGAAAGATATCACGAATAAAAGTCCGCGAATATGAAAAACAAATTCACCAGATTGTCTATAAACTCTATGGCCTTACGCAGGAGGAGATTGAAGTTATGGAGGGGAACATAAAATGACCCAAACGCAGCACAAAAAGATTAACAATAATCGCATTAATGCGATTGATTTTATTAAAAATAGCACGATTTTTAGTAATGCAAGATATGAGTGGATAAAGCCTTTGATTATAAACATACTCGAGGATAATTTCGTTGACAGTGATGTTAAAAAATTAATCAATGGGCTTTTATCAAAAAAAGTTCAAGAGGGCAAAGATAAAAAAGAGAAAACAGATCAAAAGGGAAAACCAAAAATCAAAACTCCAACTGATGAACAGCAGGATTACGAATTGACAATTAAAAAAATAGTAAGAATCGACAGTATTTTAAATGTAGGACTGTTGAATATAGACGAACCTCTTGAGCTAAAAGATGGGTTAAATGTTTTTTATGGGAAAAATGGTGCCGGGAAGACTTCCATTTACTTAGGTTTATGTAAAACTCTTGGAAAAGACAAAACAGTATATTGCAACATATCTGCTGAAGAGGATGATGTGTCTTATTGCAAAATTACTTATGAAGATAATAACGGCGAACAATACGTGTCAGAATGGAGCTCTGGAGAGGAGGTTCTAGAATCAAAAGTAATGATTTTTGACAGCTCAATCTCGAATTATATTGTAGAGGAAGATCAGGTCAATCAATTTAAAATGGCTCATCTCAAAACTGAATATTTTTCTTTTCTTTACGATTTATATCAGCAGATTGAGGATGAGATGCAGACAGAATCAAGCACCCTTAATACTGAATTGCAAACCATCGAAGAGTTATTATCAGAAAAAGTGCTTTTTATTTTTAATGAAGAATTTTCTAAAGATAATATAAAAAAAGCCAGTTTTACTCAGCAAGAGACACAGCAACTTAGTCAACTTGAAAGACGAATAAAAGTATTAGAGAAGGATAATACAGAAGCTGTTTTACGTAATATCAAAAATGCTCTGGAAGAAGTCGAGAGTGTTTTATTGGTTTTCGGAGAGTCTGAAGAGCAATACAATGAGGAAGCTGGCGAGAATGAATTTGTATGGCAATTATTTTTTGACAAATCTTATTTTGAGAAAGTTAATGTGCAAATAAAAAAATATAACGACACCAAAAAAGCTTTTGAAAATAGCGGGAAAGATAAAATTTCCTCATTGATACCACCGGATTGGATTAATAAGGAAACTTGGGAAAATTTTATTTCCAGCAGTATAGATTTTTTGAATTCACTTACTGAAGAAGAGTCCAGGAAATATCTCGAAGAAACTTGCGCATATTGTCATCAACCACTCCAGACAAAGGAGGCAAAGGTTCTAATTAAGGTCTATCAAGAACTTCATGAAGAACACAAAGAAAAATTAAACCAAGAAGCACAGGCTCTTAGAGAGATATCTGACTTAATGACCGATTGTATAAATGAAATTAAAGATATATCAAACAAGAACAAAAAAATTGAGGCCGAATTTGAGAACATTGGTAAAGAAGGGCAAATTGGCTATGATTTTGAAAGTGTCGTATCGGTCTTTCAGAAATACAAAAAACTTATTGATAAAGCACAAAAAATTGATATTAATGAGTCAGATATAGAAAAAATTCAGGCTTTTTGGGATATCTACCATAATTTATCAACTGAATTCAAGGACGCTATAGATAAATTAAGCAAGGATATTTTAGATAAAACGAATAAAATCAAGGAGATCAATGAAAAAGCTAATCCACTCAGACAAAAAAAGGCCTTATATGAAAATAAAAATAATATATTGAAATATTTAAAACTGCAAAAGCATATCAGTATCATGGAAGAAAAATTATCTGATATTTCGGCATTCCGACAGACAACAAGTTCTCTTAAAACAGCATTTGCCCAAGAAGTTACTCTCAAAGAATTTAAAAAGAACCTACAAGTGGAATATAAAAAATTAGGATTTTCACCACCGCAAACATGGAATATCAAACCTAGCACCAGATATGGTGTTAATAAAAGGGTTTATAGCATAGGCGATAGAAAACTCGCTGATATATTTAGCGAGGGCGAGAGAAAGCTCCATGCTCTTTCAGACTTCTTTGCTCAATGCAAGTTAGATAATTATAAAGGCGTCTTTATTTTTGATGATCCTGTAAATAGTCTTGATGAGGATAATATCGAAATTGTCGCCGAGAGAATATCTGAACTTGCGGAGAGTGGTAATCAAGTCATTGTATTCACTCACAACTTATATTTTTTAAACTCAATTATAAGTACACAAAAAGAGAAGATAACTAAAGTTGAGCGTTCTCACAATCAAATAAGTTTGATTAAAGAGATTAGAATCGGAGAAACGCAAGAATTAAAAGATAGACTAAAAAAGATTACTTCCAAAATGCAGGAATTATCAAGTAAAACAGAGGAGGAGATTGATGAATACGATCTACGTAATGTGTATGATTTAATGAGTGGTTATTTAGAGGATTATGTAGAAAAAGTATATTTCAAAAATGTAATTAGTAGATATAGGCCCAATATAAGAATGCAAACATTGGAAGATTTAAAAGACCTGGACACGAGCGTTATTGATAAGGTATTAAGGCTTTACGAAAGAACAAGCAGAAGAGGGTCAAGACATTCTCAGCCGGCAGAAGTTAAAAAACCTAAGTATCCCGAATTAGTTGATGATATTGGACAGCTAAAGCAGGATTTTATGTATAGCAAACACGAATAAAAAAGAGGGTCGCGTCCCGATAGATAGCCTCCCCGAAGGTCAAGCCTACGGGGCAGGCCGGCATCATATACGGGATAAATCTTGACTTTTTACTATAATCCGCGGTTCAAAAACCCTCGAAAATGATTTTAGGAAAATGAAAAATCCAAGATATTTAGCTATTAAGGACAATGTTGCAGGAAAGTTTTACTTTCAAGTTGATGATGAAATAGTAAAGGCTTATCAAATTGTAAGACTCGGATTGAATAATTTGGCTTTTTAAAATAAATGTGATATCCTGAGATAGAAAAGAAAAGACTTGACATTTACCTAATTCTAAAGTATATTGAAAAACACGATAGAAAGGAAATGAAAATGACTACGGCTGTACTTACAAAAGAAAATCAAATTCTTAAAGACGAAACTATTGACATCGACAAAAATGTAGGAGATTTTATTATGAAAATTCAAAAGGAATATGAGCATTATCAACTTCTGCGTAAAAAGTTCGAGAAAATATATAGTTCTACAATCAATGTATATAAGGAACTTAAAAAATTCGAGAAGGAAGCTCTCACTACAAGTCTTTCTATTTCCTTACTTGAGACTAAGAAAAAATTTCATGGAGTTATTTTATACTTGCTTTCTAAGGCAGGGAAACTGAAAAGCAAGATAGCTTTTGATAGAAGAAAGATAAAAAATTTAAAGAAAATAGCAAAAAAGTTAGAGTTTGAAATACGAATGGCAGAAGGTTACAAAGAAATAGACCAAGAGAATACTAAATTAGTCAAAGAATCTTTATTTGCTCAATATAAAGCATCAATAACTTAATATTTCGCAAGATAGGTTAAACTTTTATTATAGGATGATTTGTAATGGTGATGAGAGGAGACATCGTTCTTATCGATTTTCCTTTCCCTGGGGACTATAGACGAAGTAAAGTTCGTCCTGCTCTTATAATCCAAAATGACCTGGGAAATAGGTATAGCAGTAATACAATTGTGGCAGCTATTTCTACAACTATAAAAGATATTCCAGTCCATTATCTGATAAAAGCCGGTACTCCACTTGCAAAGAGAGCAGGCCTGACTAAAGATTCGGCAATAAATGTTAGTGTAATAATGACGGTTGAGAAAAAGTACATAAAGAAAAAAATAGGACATTTTAACCCAAAAGATATGCAACCTATTAATCGAATACTTCGTAGAAGTTTAAGTCTGTAAGATTATAGAAGATAGGTTTATCCTTCTTATACTTAACTCATCAACCCCCCACCAACCCAGGTGGGTTATTTTTTTGATCTAGCTTAATTACAAAGGCTGCTGATAGACTATCCTACAGGCAGCCTTTTTTTATGCCTTTAATAAAAGGGGTCGCGTCTTCTCTGAAAGTTGTCAACCCCGCCCCTTTTGGTTGCAAAGCGTCTCCGAAGGTAAAAAGGAGCGGGATAAACCCCGCACTTTTCCATTCCTCGTTTTATCCCGTTTTTCCTTTTCCTCCTTTCCTTATTCTCAAATTCTTAATAATTTGGAAAGAATAAATTAATCAAAAAACTAGGAGAGAGAAGAATGGGCCCTCTTTAGATGGAGGGCTTTTTTACTTTGGCGGTAGAGGAAAGGAGGAAGAAGGTGGAGAGGTTGAAGAGGGAGACGATGAGGCAGGTCTGGATAATACCCAGGATGGGGATTAAGAGGACGCTGGCCAGTAAGGCCCCCAGACAGGAACCAAATAGGTCCACGCCATAGAGCAGTCCGGCGGTCTTTCCCACTTTCTGGCCCTTTAAATAAATCTTGTTTGCTAAGGGGAATTCCAGGCCGACCAAAAAACCAGTAAGGGCTACTAAGATAGGAAAGACTATCTGAGATAAGGGATAGAGGTAGACTCCTTTTACCTTAGAAAGGGCGATTAGAAAGAGGGGAAGAAGGAGAGCATAGATAGCTACTGCCCCTTCCAGTCGAGAAAGGATCAGTAGCTCTCTTTTTATTTTGGGCAGTTGCTTGATCATAAGGAGGGCGCCAGCGGTCAGGCCTACCATGAAGAGGGCAACGATTAACCCGATTCGGGAGTAGAGATACCCATATAATACCTGGAAGGCGAGGATGAGGACTATTTCTAAGGTGATTCCGGCAAAACCAGTAGTAGCAATGGCTAAGGGAGTGAAGCTTCTTCTGATTTTAGGAGATTTTCTACTTAAGAAGATGAGAATAAAGACGAGCACTGCCAGAATGGTGGCGAAGTGCCAGACATTTAGTTTGGCAAATGAAGCAAATACTTTTCTAGAGGCCGGATAGAAATAACTTGCCCAGAGGACGATATCATAGTAGTAGGATATGGGCTGGAAGTCGAAGTTCTTCTTCGCTCCTTTTGCTTCTTCAAGGGCACCTAAGAGATAGGAGATCTTTCTGGGGGTGAATTGATAGGTGATATGATAAGAGGTCAAAAAGTCGGTCTTTATCTTCCGCTCTTTAAATCTTCTATTTAGGATTCTATCATTGTAGGTGAGAACCTTTTCGCTTGAGGAGGCAAATAAGAGGAGGTATTCTCCCGGGATGGCCACGATATTGGGAAAGACATCTTTCAGGGTATAGTAGATGGAGGCATTAAAGTCTCCCATCTCCTCTCCTAAGTAGGCCTCCTTGGATGAGATTCCCAGCGAAATTATACCCCCGGGTTTTAAAATATCTCTTACTTCTTTGAAGAATTCTCTGGTATAGCATCTGTTGAGCTGTGCGGTGCAGGGGTCGGGAAGGTTAACCATTATCAGGTCATATTTTTCTTTTCTCCTCTTTACGAAGAGGCGACCATCGAGATAATGAACATTCACTCTTTTATCTTCTAAGGCCTTGCGGTCATTTGAAGGGAGATATTTCTTTGCTAATCGGATGAGCTCCGGATCGAGTTCCACATAGTCCACAGACTCTGGATTATGCTTTAGAATCTCCTGCAAGCCTCCACTTACCCCGCCTCCGATAAGAAGGACCTTCTTTGGTCTGGGATGCTCCAACATAGTGAGATGGGTAACATACTCATTGAATTCTCTATCAGAGGTGGTGAAGGATAGGAGGCCATTCTCATAGAAACTATATTGATTATTCCTTTTAGTAGTTACCAGATTTCCATAGATGGAGTTCCTCTCTTCTACTAATTGGTAACCCCTCCAACGCCACTTAGTAGATTGGTCCTGGAGATGGTCTATCTTAGAGGAGCCGAAGAGGTAGAGGCTCAAGGCAAGAAGAAAAAGAGTTAGAATGGCAAGGGGCTTACGTGATGTGGGATGTGGGATGTGGGATGTGGAACGTATTGTGGCAAGGAGGAAGGCAGCGAGGAGGTTGAGGGAGCCGATTAAAAGGGCACAGTGGAAGGAGTGAAGGAGATAGACCAGAAGGAAAGTGAAGATAATCCCCCCTGCCATATCTCCTAAGGCATCGTAGATATAGACCCTTCCGATAGCCTTGGGCGCCTCTTTAACTACCTGATTGTAGACCCTACAGCCCAGTGCGAACTGAAAGCCGATTACCAGGCACAGGGGAGCGAGGGCCAGGAAGGAGAAGTAGAGCATGGGGAAGGGACCGATAATCTCTCCCAGTCCAACTCCGATGATGCTCTTACTCATTCTTACCAGTAGAATTTCTAAAGGAAGAAGAAACCAGATCAGGAATTGGGTGAGGATGAAGACCTCTGTCCCTCTCTTTATTCTATCCGCCCTTCTTCCCAGAAACCAGCTCCCCATCCCCACCCAGAAGAGCCAGGAGGCGAGGATAAACCCAACGGAGAGCTCATTCCCATAGAAAGTGATGAGTAGTTCCCGGATGAGGACTACCTGGCTGACTACGCTGCTAAAACCTACCAGGATTAAAGCAAAGATTAAAATCTTCTTTTTCATTTTTTCACCAATTCCATCCTATCATATTCGGCCTAAGACTTCAACCCCGCCCCTTTCTGCTACAAAGAAACGCCTCAAAGTAAAAGGGGCGGGGTCAATCTTTTTACTTGCTATTTTGAGCAGGAAGTATTAAAATGATAATAGAAGTAAATCTTTGAGATAAAAGGAGGTATTTAAAATGAAGGGAAGATTCAGATTTCGCGGTTATGGGTCAATTTTTGTTCTGGTCCTGACATTCCTGGCCCTTTCTCTCCCCTTGAATCCCCACGCTGAGGATACTTCTCAAGAGAAAGGTCTGGAAATCGTATCCGCTATGCCCCGCGGTACGGTAGAGGGAATAGGGGAGGCCGCGGCCATTACCGTTACCTTTAACCAACCCATGGTTCCCTTAGAGCAACTTCCTGAAGGCCCGGGAACCGGACCCCTCAGGTTAGAACCACCGGTTGTAGGAAAGTATCGCTGGTTAGGAACCAGCACCCTGACCTTTACTCCCGATGAACGCCTACCTTTGGCTACCGGGTTTCGGGCAACGGTCCCGGCGGGAATAAAGTCCAGGGCAGGCCAGACATTGGCAAAGGATTATACCTGGGAATTTGAGACCCTTCGCCCCCGGGTTAAAAGAACTATTCCTCGCAATAAAGCAAAGTGGGTGAAGCTGGATGAACCCCTCTATGCCATCTTCAATCAGCCCGTTTCGCCCAAAATGGTGAAAGGGTTCATCCTTTTGCAGGAACTACCCTGGGGAAGGGTGCGCCTCTCATTCAAGCGCCCCCCGGAGAAAGAATGGAAGAAGGACCGCCCCCGCATTCCCGTGGAACATGCCCTCATAATCCTTCCCAGACGTCATCTGAAGGCCGGGAAGAGTTACACTCTGAGGTTCCTTCCCGGATTGCCCGGAATGGAGGGTTCTTTGGGGATGAAGAGGCCCCATTCCGTTACCTTCTCAACCTACAATGAGTTTCGCTTCCTGGGCTTAGAAAAGGAGGAGATAGATCCCGAAAGGCCGGTAACCTTTAAATTCAGTAACCCGGTCAGTTACGCCCAGTTAGTAGCCCACGTTCATTTTCAGCCAGAAGTGGAAATCCCGGAACATTACAAAGAGCGGGATTACTGGTATAGGACTAACCCCAGGCTCTACCTCCCTTTCAAACCAGTAACCAATTATATCATTACCATTGATAAGGGTCTGAAGGATAAGTTCGGGAATCGCCTGGGTAAGAAGATAACAGTTATACTCAGGGTGGGAGATTATAAGCCTACGGTTAGTATGGGCTGTGGCCCGGGAATCATCGAGGCCTACATAGATCACTATTACCCGGTCTCGGTAGTCAATATCAGAGAAGTGGGACTGCAGATGGCTCACCTGGAGCCCGGAGAGATTATCCCCCTCTTCAAGAAGAAATATCGCTTCTCTTCCAGTAAGCCCTTCCCGGCAGAAGAAGGCTTCTGGGATGTGGAGCGCATCTGGAGGATCGAGACCCCTAGGAACGAGAAGAAACTACTTCCTCTCAAACTGGATGAGGCATTAGGGGAGAAGAAATACGGGATAGTCTTTATCCAGCTCGACTATCTGAAAAAGAACCTGAGACTCAATGAGCGATATAGGCGGCGCTATCAACGGGCGCTCATTCAGATTACAGAACTGGGAATAACGGCCAAGTTCTCTCCTTTCAACAACCTCATCTGGGTCACCAGACTCTCTGACGCTCAGCCGGTAGCCGGTGCTGAGGTTGAGATCCGGGATGATGAGAACGAGGTTAAGTGGAGAGGCAAGACAGATGAGAAGGGATTCGCCCGCACCCCAGGATGGAAGTCCTTAGGTATCAAACCCAAGGATAGGTGGTCCAAGCCCAGGCAGTGGGTCTTGGTCACCCAGGGAGAGGATGTGGCCTTGAGTTCCTCTGAATGGGGGACCGGAATCTATCCCTATCGCTTCGGCATCTCCTATGATTGGAAGGTCGAGCCCCGGGTAGTGGGAGGACATCTCTTTAGCGAACGGGGCATCTACCGGCCGGGTGAGGAAGTACATCTCAAAGGCATCATCAGAAAGAAAGAGAATGGTAAATGGAAGATTGCCCAGGAACCCATGGATGTCAGGGTGACTACCTCAAGGGGTGAGGAGCTCCTCAAAGAGCGAATTACTCTCTCGCCCTATGGCTCCTTCTCTCTTACTATCCCCCTGCCCAAGAAGGCTCCTCTGGGAAGGTATCAGGTTCAGGCCAGATTTCCGGTAGAGGGGGAGAAGGAGAAGAAGCCCTGGAAGAGACGGGATATAAATACCATCTCCACCTCTTTCCGGGTGGCGGCCTACCGACCAGCCCAGTTTGAAGTAAATGTCCGACCAGAGAGGGAAGATTACGTCTTTGGTGACCTCTACCGCGCTACCTTAGAGGCCCGTTATCTCTTCGGTGCTCCCATGTCCCATCAGAAGATTGCCTGGAAACTCACCCGCCGTTCCTCCTACTTCCGGCCCCCGGGCCATAGAGGGTATCGTTTCGCGGGATACTACTGGTGGGAGGGGGGAAGGTCGCGCTCCGGCCTGGTGGCTTCCGGCAGCGCCAAACTGGGGCAAGATGGGACCTTTCTTTTAGAGAAGAGACTGGATGGCAAGGGATATTGGGGTTCCGCAACCTATATCTTAGAGGGAACGGTCAAAGGTCTCAGCCGCCAGGTGATATCAGGAAGGGCGGGGGTCACCGTTCATCGCGGAACCTTCTATCTGGGGATGAAGCCCTCCACCACCTTCTTAGAGAAGGGAAAGAATCTGAAGGTCAATCTCATTGCTGTGGATCGGGAAGGCAGACTCTTGGCGGGAAAGAAGATAAAACTTAGTATGACCCGCCGCCAGTGGCATTCGGTGCGCAAGGCGGGAGTGGGGGGACGCTATAGATGGGTTTCGGAACATAAGGAGACCAAGGAGGCCGAGGTAACAGTTATCTCTGGAGATGAGCCGGTAGCAGCGACCTTCCTTCCCCAGCAGGTGGGCTTCTATATCCTGAAGGCCGAGAGTGAGGATGAGCGGGGCAATCCCCTGCGCACCGCCACTACTTTCTACGTCACTGGTAAAGGGTACGTTGCCTGGAAGCGAAGCGATGACGACCGCATCGAACTGGTGGCTGATGCCGAAAAGTATAAGCCGGGGGAGAAGGCCCGCATTCTAATAAAATCTCCCTATGAGAAATGTATTGCTCTGGTTACTTTAGAGCGGGAGGGGATTATGGATTCCCGAATAGTGCATCTGGAATCGAGCGCAGAGAAGATAGAGGTCCCCATCACGGAAGAGCATATCCCCAATATCTTCGTCTCCGTCATCCTTCTCCAGGGCCGCACCGCCACCCGTCTCTTCTCCAAAGAAGGGGAGGATATCGGGAAGCCCTCTTTCAAGATCGGCTATGTGAATCTACCAGTAGACCCGGGCACCCGGCGCCTAGAAGTAGAGGTTAAGACGGATAAGAAAGAGTATCGACCGGGCGATAAGGTAGAAGTGGAAGTGAAGGTAAAGGATCACTCCGGAAGAGGAATAGAGGCCGAGGTCACCTTAGCGGTAGTGGACCTGGGGGTGCTCAAGCTCATTGGATATAAGACCCCGGATCCCTTCCCTTACTTCTATGGTCAGAGACCGCTCTCTGTCCAGACCTCAGAGACCAGATTGCACGTTGTCGGTCAGAGGAATTATGGAGAAAAGGGAGAACCTACGGGAGGGGGTGGATTGGCTGAACGCAAGATTGCCCTGCGCGGGGAGTTCCGCACCTGCGCCTACTGGAATCCCAGCCTTATCACCGATAAAAGAGGAAATATTCGGGTAAGTTTTAAACTACCGGATAATCTTACCACCTTCCGGGTGATGGCCATTGTCCATACCAAGGATTCTTGCTTCGGTTCTGGCGATTCCTCCTTTGCGGTCAATAAACTCCTCATGCTCCGACCGGTCCTGCCCCGTTTTGTTCGCATAGGCGATCTCTTCCAAGCCGGGGTGGTGGTGCATAACTACTCCCAGAAACGAGCCAGAATAGAACTCTCTGCCCAGGCAGGAGGCATTCTCTTGGAAGGCGAGAGCCTCCAGAGTCTGGAGCTCGCCCCGGGAGAGGGAAAGGAGATCCTCTTCTCCTACCGTGTGGAGAGGCCGGGCAGGGCAACCTTCATCTTTAGAGCACGAATGGGGAAGGAGACGGACGGGGTAAAAATCTCCCTTCCCATCCATCTTCCCCGGTCCACAGAGACCGTAGCCCTCTTGGGCAGCACCCCAAAAGTGCATAAAGAGTGGCTAAAGGTGCCTGAGAATGTTCTCGCTGGTATCGGAGAGCTGGATGTTACTGCCTCCTCCACGGCCTTAGTAGGACTGGAGAGGAGTGCCGACTATCTCTTCTCCTATCCCTATGGTTGTCTGGAGCAGCACCTCTCCCGAATACTCCCCATGATTCTATTTGGAGAAGTAGTGGATGCCTTCTCCCTTCCCGGCCTGGAGGGTCGGGACTACCATGAGGTGGTTCAGGAGACCCTGAATAAGATAGCCGACTTTCAACTTTCTAACGGTGGCCTGGCCTTCTGGGTGGACAGCGCCTATGATTCTCCCTATGTCTCGGCCTATGCCCTCTTCACCCTGCAGAAGGCAAAGGAGGCCGGCTATCGGGTTGATGAAGAGGTGATGAAGAAGATAGAGAAGTACCTGAGGAACGTGCTCCGGGGAAAGATGAAGCGCTCCTACTATCCCTATGACTCGGTCACCTGGTATTGCATAGACGCCTTCACCCTTCAGGCCTTAGCCAGCGTCGGGATCTATGAGCCGGCCTATGTGGAGAGGCTCTATAATAAGCGCTACCAATTGCCTTACTTCGCTCAGGCCATGCTCCTCAAGGCCCTGCACTACGGCCAGGGAGATCGCTACATGATGAAAGAGCTGCGACGCCTCATTAATAATGGGATGAGGATAGAGGCTACTACCGCTCACTTTGAGGAGCCAGATAGAGGAATGGGCTGGATATTCCACTCCAATCTCCGTACCACGGCGGCAGTACTCCAGACCTTCTTAGAGGTAGATGGTAGTCATGAGCAGGCAGAGAAGATGGTGCGCTGGCTTATCCAGAGGCGAAGGGCGGGTCGCTGGAGGTCCACCCAGGAGAATCTCTATACCTTCTGGGCCCTGGCCACTTACTTCCAGAAATACGAGAAGGAGGTTCCCAACTTCTCTGCCCAGGTTTACTTAGCGGAGAAGAAGGTCTTAGAGGAGATTTTCAAGGGTCGCTCCCTGAAGACAGAAAGGAAATCCATTTCCCTGAAGGAACTGGAAAGAGGAAAGACCTATCCCCTTCTCTTTCAGTGTAAGGGCAAGGGTCGCTTCTACTACGGCGCCTGGCTCAGCTATGCCCCGGACCGGGACCTTCCCGCCCGGGATGAGGGATTAGCAGTATTCAAGAGCATCGAGACCCTCGAGGGTAAGCCAATCAAAGAGAATCTCTTCCAGGCGGGTGAGGTTTATCGGGTGCGCCTTAAGGTGGTGACCCCCAGGGATAGAAACTTCGTGGTAGTGGACGATCCCCTTCCCGCTGGTTTCGAAGCCGTGGACACCTCTCTATCCATTGAGAGTAAGGAGCTGGCTCAGAGGCTGTGGTCCTTCCGCAGGGAGGAGAGGAAGCGTCGCTGGTGGGGCTCCTTCGATAGAACAGAGTTAGGGGACGACCGGGTGCTCATCTTTGCTGATTATCTCTTGGCCGGGGTCCATAATTACTCCTATTTAGTAAGGGCTACCACATATGGGGGCTTTCACATGCCGGCCACTAAGGCAGAGGAGATGTATTCTCCAGAGGTATTCGGCCGCAATGTAGGAGCGAGAATAGAGATTAGATGAAGAGAAATAGAGTAGTAATAACAATCTTTGCTTTGGTAGTACTCTTTGGGGTCTCAACCCTGATTCCCTTCTCCAAGAAACTTCTTGAACCGGCGCCCATAATCTCCTTAAAGATTCTGGATGGG
>JAUWXM010000019.1 GCA_030616365.1 bacterium
CTTCTCTACCGGCCTGGGTTCTACAGACATTGCGGCAAGCATGATTTCTGGCAAGTTATGGTTTAAGGTTCCAGAGAGTGTAAAGATTATCATAAAGGGAATAATGCCAAAAGGGGTCTATGCCAAGGACATCATCCTCCATATAATTGGAGAATTGACCGCAGATGGAGCAACATATAAATCAGCAGAATTCACTGGAGGAGTGATTAAGAATCTCTCTATGGAAGGAAGGTTTACTATATGTAATATGGCGGTAGAGATGGGGGCAAAGGCCGGGATAATGGAGGCGGATGAGAAGACTCTGAAGTGGTTGAAGAAGCATTCTTCGGGGAAAAAACCCAAGCCAGTAAAAGCAGATAGGGATGCCCATTATAGTGAGGTTTTGGAATTTGACATAAGTAGCTTAAAGCCTCAGGTCGCAAAACCACACAGGGTGGACAATGTCTTTCCAATTGGCAAGGTAAAAGGAATAAAGATAGATGTTGCCTTCTTGGGAACCTGTACCAATGGAAGATTAGAGGATTTAAAGGTCGCTGCTCATATCCTAAAAAGAGAGAGGATTCATAAGGACGTAAGATTCATCATTGCTCCGGCCTCAAAAGAGATCTATCTGGAAGCTTTAAGAGAAGGAATAATTGAAATCTTCATCCGTTCTGGAGCAGCAGTGGTGGTTCCAGGTTGTGGCCCCTGTGTGGGAACCCATGAAGGAATACCAGCAGATGGAGAGAACGTGATATCAACAGCAAATCGGAACTTCAAGGGAAGGATGGGCAATCCCAAGGCCTTTATCTACCTTGCCTCTCCGGCTACCGTAGCAGCCAGCGCCCTGGAAGGGAAGATTACTGATCCCAGGAAATACCTATAATTGAGAAGAGTTTACAGTAACCAGCGAACAGTGACCAGCAAAACCATAGAATATAACGACGCGCTATGCTTGCCTCGTCTAATCATAGATTATCAGTATATCAGAACATCAGAATGAGAATTCAGAATACCAGATTCAATTTTTTTTAATCTAACCCTCTGATAACTGGCCCTCTCTATCTGATAATCTGGTTATCTGATGCTCTTTTATTTTTTTACTGTAAACTGTCAACTGGTTACTGGTTACTCCGAACAAAGTGAGGCTGAGATGTTACCCAATAGAAGAGGATACTTTGGAGAGTTCGGGGGGAGGTTCGTTCCTGAGACCTTAATGAATGCCTTGGAAGAGCTGGAACAGGCTTATTCTTCGGCAAAGAGGGATGGAAGATTCCAGAAGGAACTCAAGTATTACTTAAGCCAATATGCGGGAAGACCAACCCCTCTATACTTTGCCCAAAAGTTAACTAAGAAGTTAGGTGGGGCAAGGATTTATCTTAAGAGAGAGGACCTCTGCCATACCGGAGCCCATAAGATCAATAATACACTTGGTCAGGGGCTTCTCACCAAGAGGATGGGAAAGAAAAGAGTCATTGCCGAGACTGGTGCTGGCCAGCATGGGGTGGCCACAGCTGTGGCCGCTGCTCTATTGGGCTTAGAGTGTGAGGTCTACATGGGAACAGAGGACATCAAGCGCCAATCCTTGAATGTCTTTCGAATGAAGCTATTGGGATCTAAGGTAATCCCGGTAAAGAGTGGCTTTCGAACCCTGAAGGATGCCATAAACGAGGCCTTAAGGGATTGGGTGACGAATATCAGGATCACCCATTACCTCTTGGGTTCTACGGTAGGGCCTCATCCCTATCCTGTAATGGTGAGGGACTTCCAATCTATTATTGGAAAAGAGACAAAAGAGCAGATATTAAAACAGGAAGGAAGGTTGCCAGACTATTTAGTAGCCTGCGTAGGAGGAGGAAGTAATTCATTGGGCCTCTTCCACCCCTTTTATAGGGATAAAAGAGTGAAGTTTATTGGGGTTGAGGCTGCTGGAAGAGGAATAAAGACCGGAAAGCACTCCTCACCCCTATTGGCAGGAAGCGTAGGTGTTCTGCATGGAAGTGAAAGTTACTTATTACAGAATAAGGATGGCCAGATTAAGGAGACCCATTCCATCGCTCCCGGACTGGACTATCCCGGGGTGGGCCCAGAGCACTCTTTCTACAAAAAGATAGGAAGGGCGAAGTATGTTCCAATTACAGATAAGGAGGCCCTGAAGGCCTTTCTTTTACTCGCCCAGACAGAAGGGATTACCCCTGCCTTAGAGAGCGCCCATGCCTTAGCCTATGTGGTCAGATTGGCCCCAAAACTCTCGAAAAACAAGATAATCGTCATCAATCTCTCCGGCCGGGGAGACAAGGACGTCCACATCGTGGCAGAGGCCCTGGGAGTGAGACTGTGAAAAGGACTCTAATCTTCCTCATCTTGAGTCTATCATTAATAAGTGCTTCCATCACTTATGCTGATGAGATTGACAATCTAATTAAGATTCTAAAGACGGGCACTGTAAAACAGCAAACATCGGCCATCTATACATTAGCCAAAATGAAAGACCCTCGAGCAGTAGAGCCGCTAATACAAATATTAAGACAAGACAAAGGCTTATTGCGGGGAACCGCAGCTTATGCTTTAGGCCGCATTGGAGATAAACGAGCAGTAGAGCCTTTGTTGAAGGTATTAAGGGAAGTATTGGAAAGTGATTCTTCTGGTGGTAATAGCGAGCCAATAATCGGAGCATTGGGTACAATAGGAGATAAACGAGCAGTAGAGCCTCTTATAAAAATATTAAGAAATGATAAAGAAAATATGTTTATACGAACACGAACAGTCTGGGCCTTGATGAATATAGGTGGGCAAAAAGCAGAAGAGGCTCTTAGAGACATCCGAGCGAAGGATAAGGCTCCCGCAATACAGGAAACAACTAAACACGCATTAGCCAAATTAGATAGAGAGAAGATTCAGGCATTACAGAAGGTGGTAGAACCTAAAATTGATAACATAATCAAATCTTTGGAGACAGGAACTCCAGAACAGAAAATAAAGGCCCTGAGAAAATTGAAATATGTAGAGGATCATCCACTAAAGAGTAAGGCAGTGAAATCAGTAATTAAGCTTTTGAATCACAGCGATATTCAGGTTCGTCAGGATGCTACTCAATCCTTAAATGCTTTTATGGAGAGTAAGTATGGAAAGGTGCGAAGACACGCAGCCCGGGCTATAGTAGGAAATCTGGGTGGTGACCCACGAGCGATTGAGCCACTTATAAAACTACTCGATGACCCAGATAGAAATGTAAAAAAGACGGTTTTGTTTGCCTTGGAGAATACCGCCCAGAAGGAAAAAGACAAAAGAATTATGTACGCCTTTCTAAAAGCACTTGATACCGATAGTTGGGATGTAGCGCGAGCAGCATCAGGAGGACTGGAAGTCTTTGGGACTACTGCTAAGGAACCAATGTTACAGATGTTGAAGACCAATCCCCCGCCAATGGTGCGAAGGTTCCTTTTACTTAATCTGGGTAGAGTCAGTGGAGATGAGATTCTTCCTTTACTGAAGAAATATACTGAGGACTCTGATCGTTGGGTAAGAGAGTATGCGGTAAGAGGAATAGGCACCAAGAGTTCAGAGAGAATTGAACTGTTAGAGTCGCTTATGAAAAGTAAGTATACCTATGTACGAAGAGAAGTCTTAGATGTCGCTGCCGAAGATAGAGAACATTCCCATCTTAGCATTTTTGTTCGGGGTCTGCAGGATAAAGATATAGAGGTAAGAACTGCAGCGGCAAAAGGTTTAGCAAAAAAGATTGACGATGAAGAGGCGAGCGGCTTTTTTATTAATTATCTTTTGAAGCCGGATGCTGATAAGGATGTAAAGAGGCTACTTATTACTTGGTTAAAGAATGATGTTCTTTCGAAGACTGAGAGAGTAACAGAATTGAGGGAAAATAAACGATTAGTCGAAACATTGGAGAAAGTACTGGTCACAGATTCTGATAAAGAAATACGAACTCATGCGGCAACTTTACTAGGTAAGATTGGGGATAAAGACTCTGTTCCTGTATTAATAAAGGCATTAGAGGATAATGAAACCTCTGTTCGCAGAACCGCTGCCTATGCATTGAAATGGAATAAAGACAAAAAAGTTATTATTTCACTCATTGATACTTTAAAAAAAGAGTTAAACAAATATAAGTTAGGTCCAAGTCGTGATCGTGCCCACACAATATCCACTATTATTGGTGTTTTAGGGGAGGCAGACGATGATAGGGCAACAGATACTCTTATTCAGACCCTTGAATATGACAAATTTAAAACTTCGGCAATTAGAGCTTTAGATAAATTAGAAGACCCAAAAAGCGCTAAGGCCCTGATTCCCCTCTTAAAAAAAGACATTGACCCAAGGGTTAGAATAGACTCTATGCGGGCATTGAGAAAGATCGAGGGAGAGAAAGCCACTCCTTATATTCTAGATGTCTTTGAAAAGGATACCAATCCCAAGGTTAGAAAAGTAGCTGCGGGGATTCTGGAATCAATTGGAGACGAAAAAGCAATAGGACCCCTTGAGGCAGCACTGAAGGATCCCAATAAGGAAGTTGCGAAGGCGGCTAAAAGAGCCTTGTTTAGAATAACGGGAAAGGATTATTCCTGGAAGGTTGTGAGTCCAGAGCAGTATGAGAAGAATACTCAGAAGATTATAGAATTAACAGAGAAGATAAAAAGTGATAAGATTAGTGAAAGACAGGATGCGATGTTTGCCTTAAAAAAGCTAAAAGATGAAAGGGTAATAGAACCTTTACTCCTTGCCTTAAAGGATGAGAATTACGCCATGAGGGGTAATACTGCTTCGGCCCTAAGCAATATCGTAAAAAAGTTAGATAATCCAGAAGTTACCAGAAGGGTAATTCCGGAGGTGAAAAAGTTACTCAATGATGAAAAAGCCTATGTTCGTAAGAGAGCTTTCCATACTTTATGCACCATAGATAGCGAGGAGATGCTTCCCCTGGTTTTGGAGAAGATTAATAGCAAGGGTGAGAAAGTACAGTATGAAGGAGTGGATGCTCTTTCCAGGATGAAGAGCGAAATTGCCCTACCGAAATTAGTGGAAATCTTACAAGATAAGAAGAGATCAAATAATGTCATAGATTCAACAGTTAGTGGAATATATCAAGTTATTTCCCGAGAAACACGGGGAAGAATAAAAAAACCATTACTTAATATCGCCACCCAACCCCTTCTAGAGATTATTCAAGATAAGAGCAAAGAAGAAAGAACGAGAAGAGAAGCGGCTCGGATTATAAGATTAATGAAAGACCGCAACGCGGTTGAACCATTAATTGGTCTACTCACAGTTGAAGAAAATATAAGCATAAAGTCTGAACTCATAGGGATTTTAGGAGGCCTGAAGGATAGAAGAGCCTTACCAATCTTAGAGGAACTGACAAAGGATGAATCAGCACATATACGAAGTCGGGTCGATATAGCAATAAAGTCTATCTTGCCGCGCAGGGAATATGAAGCACGGGTAAAAGAGGCAGAAGAGGCGAAGAAGAAAGTTAAGCAATTAATGAGAGAGGGAAAGAAAGTCTATGCCCAAAAGAATGTCCCGGAAGCCGTTAAAAACTTTGAAGAAGCGGTTTCAACTTTAGAAAGGATTAGAGAAGAAAGACCGGAGAAATTTTCTCCGTCTGAACTATATCGACCCTTAACCTATTTAGCCTTTATTCACTATCTTGATTTAAAAGAGCCAGAGAAAGCTATTTCTTATCTTAAGAAACTGCTCACTTACTATGAAAAGAAAAAAGTAGCAAGCATGCAGGATTTTATCATTATGTATAGTAACTTCTGGATAGCCAAAATCTATGAGACAGAACTCCAAGATTATTCCAAAGCCCTTCCTCATTATGAGAAGTGTACCAATTATGCTTTACAGATGATGAAGGAAGAAGAAGAGAGTGAAGAGGCTCGCTACTTTTTCCTCCTGCCAGTCGCTCTGCCCCAGTATTATTACGATAACATCAAAGCAAATATTCTAAAGGAAAGAAGATATAAGATTAGACCTCTTAAGGTTGACTATCTAAGCTTTCGTGCCCTTCAATTTGGATCTCCTACCCTTTTTGATTACCTGCTTTTAGGAGAACCTTTCATAGAATTATTAATGACCTCAAAGGATCTATCTATATATGAGGAAAAGGGCAGGGAAGGGACAGTCAAATTATATCGGGAATTGGGAGAGAAATATTCTGGAACCTATACCGGGGCTCTCTTAAAATTCTATGCCCTAAGGTACTCTTATATCTATCTACCAAGTTTTCTAAAGTATGCTGAAGATTATGGATATGGTGAAGAAGACTTGAGCCAGAAAGAACTCGTAGAGGAAGAGAAGCGCCTATTTGAGCCATTCGCCTTGGATTTTATTAAAAAGTATCCAGATGATTTACTTACTCTTTATGTCAGGCTAAATCTGAAAGACTTTTATCAGGAAAGCGGGGAGAGGGTTAAAGAAAAAAAGATGGTTCAGACAATCAATGAGTTTACTTCTCAGAAGAATATTCAAGTAAGATTAGAGCCAGATAAACGCTATGCTACACCAGAGAAGACCTGGGAGGCCTTCCGAAAAGCACTAATGGAAGGAAATATTGAAGCTGCCCTCGATTGTATTTCTACCGGATCGAAAAAGAGGTATAGGAAAGTATTTGAACAATTAGGCAAAGCAGGACTGAAAAAAATAGCTAAAGATATGGAGCCCATTCATAAAATTTCAGAGAATGAAGAGGTGGCAGAATATATCATCCTTAGGATTGAAAAGGGTAAAGAGTTTGCTTACAATATTTATTTTACAAATGAATTTGAAGAGTGGAAAATAGACGTGTTTTGAGGATAGAAAAATGAGTAGAATTAGTGAAAAGCTTAAGGAACTGAAAAAGAAGAAAAAGACGGCACTCATTCCTTTTATTACTGCTGGCGACCCGGATCTTAAGACTACTAAAGCTTTGGTTCTGGAAATGGAGAGAAGGGGAGCGGATATCATTGAGTTGGGAGTACCCTTCTCTGACCCCATTGCCGATGGTCCCACCATTCAGGCGGCAGGTATCCGTGCTATGAAGCACAAGATTTCTCTAGAGGATATTTTAAAACTAGTTAAAGACTTGAGAAGGAAGACAGAGGTTCCCTTGGTCTTAATGACCTATTATAACCTCTTCTATAACTATGGGATAGAGAGATTCGCTGTCCAGGCCAAAAAGAGTGGGGTAGATGGGGTGATTGCTGCCGACCTACCGGTTGAGGAGGCGAGTGAATTAAAAAAATATGCTAGAAAGAATAATTTAGACACCATTTTCTTAGCCTCTCCCACCAGTCCACCCCAAAGGTTAAAGTTAATTGCCAAAGAGACGAGAGGGTTTATCTATTATGTCTCCTTAACAGGAGTAACTGGGGTGAGAGAGGAGTTGGCAGAAGACCTCATCTCTTCTCTCAAGAGATTAAAGAGGCTCACCAAGAAGCCCATTGCTGTGGGCTTTGGGATATCGAAGCCAGAGCACATAAGAAAGATAAGAAGATACGCTGATGGGGCAGTAGTAGGAAGCGCCATTATCTCGGTAATTGAGAAGAACCTAAAGAGTAAAGACCTGGTGAAGAAGGTAGGGAATTTTGTTCGAAGGTTAGCCCAAGCCTGTTACTAAAGCGGGTCCTGCCTCGGCATTCTCCGTTCGTGGGCCCCTCCGCCCGGTGTGGATCCTCCCACTCACAGAGATCTGCCGAGTCACCCGTTTATTCCTTTTTGGTGTCCAAAATTTGTTATGAGGTATCAACAAGCGCTTGAATATCTGGAGAGTTTTCAGAGGTTTGGGATAAGATTAGGATTAAAGAATATAAGAAGACTTCTTAAATTGCTGGGAAATCCTGAAAGAAGATTAAAAGTCATCCATATTGGAGGAACGAATGGGAAAGGCTCGGTAGGAGCCTTTCTTTTTTATATCCTGAAAGAGGCAGGCTATAAGGTCGGACTCTATACCTCCCCCCACCTAGTTAACTTCAGAGAAAGAATAAGAACAAATCAGGGTTTAATCTCAAAAAAAGAATTAACAAAACAGGTTTTCTTTCTTAAACCACTGATCACCGATCACCGATTACCGATCACCTTCTTCGAAATAACTACTGCCATAGCCTTGAAGTATTTTGCAGAACGAAGGGTAGATTTTGCTATCTTAGAGGTGGGGATGGGAGGGAGGTTGGATGCCACCAATGTCACCAAACCTTTGGTCTCAGTGATTACTAATGTTGATTTTGAACATACAGAGCATCTGGGAAAAAGTCTTAAGAAAATCGCTTATGAGAAATGTGGAATCATCAAAAAGGGGACACCAGTTATTACTGCGGAGAATAAGAAAGAAGCATTAAGGGTGATAGAGAATACTTGTCGAAAGAGAAAAGCAAGACTATTTAGGATAGGAAAAGAGATTCTTGTCCAAAGTCCAAAGTCCAAAGTCCAAAGTCTAAATGACTGGCCAACTGGCCAACTGGCTAACTGGCAAACCTTTAATGTCCAAGGAATTTATAGTAGTTATAGAAATCTGAGGATTTCGCTCCTGGGCAAGCATCAACTGTTAAATGCTGCCTGCGCTATCGGAGCAGTAGAACTTTTGCAAAGACGATTTAAAATCGGTAGGGAGCAGATGAAAAAAGGTTTGGCAAAAACTCAATGGCCCGGAAGACTAGAGATTATTAAACTCAAAACTGTTGTTTTAGATGGCGCCCATAATGTAGCAGGGGCAAGGGCCCTTAAGGAAGCCATCAGGGACTATTTTACTTATGAAAAATTAATCCTCGTTCTGGGCATCCTAAAGGATAAAGATATCAAGGGTGTCACAGCTCAAATAGCACCTTTAGCCTCTCGGATAATTATTACCAAGCCCCAGACTCCTCGGGCAGCAGAACCAGAAGAGATAGCCATGGTAGCAAAGAAATATTCAGGTTCCATAGTGATTAAAGAAAGAGTCTCTCAAGCGATTGAATATGCTCTCTCTTGTGTAACGAGGAGGGATATAGTTCTTATTACTGGCTCGCTCTATACTGTGGGCGAAGCAACAAAAGCAATTTAACAATCGAGTCTTCTAAAGATAGGGGGAAGGAAAGCCTTCCCCATTTTCATTTGACTCCTGAGAATATATGTGATATTATATGTTTTATGATATGCACAAGTGAGCCTGAATGAGAATTAAGGAGGCCCAAAATGTTTAATAGTCAAAGACACGAAGAGATACTAAAGGTCTTGGAAGAAAAAGGAAGCATAACTGTAGAGGAACTAAGCAAATCATTAAAGGTTTCCCCCTCCACCATCAGGAGAGATCTGGAAGAGATGGAGGGAGAGGGTCTCTTAAAGAGAACCCATGGAGGAGCAACAAGAGAGAGAAAAGAAAGAGTCCGAGGAATGAAGATATTCCTCGATACTGCTAATGTGGAAGAGATAAAAAAGGCAAAAGATTTTGGGATTATCGATGGGGTGACTACCAACCCCTCATCAATAGCAAGGGAAGGAAAGAGTCTTGAGGCTCTCATTAAAGAGATTATTAATATAATAGATGGGCCGATTTGTGTGGAACCAGTAGCCAGCGAGACAGAGAAGATCGTTTCTGAGGCTGAAGGGTTAGTTAGGCTCCATAAGAATATAGTAATTAAGATTCCCATTACCCCGGAGGGTCTAAAGGCAGTTAGATCCTTAAGCAAGAAGGGAATAAAGACTGGGGTGACCTTGGCCTTCTCTTCTTCTCAGGCACTCTTAGCAGCCAAAGCAGGCGCCACTTATTGCTTTCCCTTTATGGGAAGATTGGATGATATCGGCCAAGAAGGGATAGATGTAGTAAGAGATATTGTCCAGATCTATAGAAACTATGGCTTCGGAACAGAGGTGATTGTGGCTAGCATTAGAAATCCTCTTCAAGTGGAAAAAGCGGCTTTATCTGGCGCAGGAGGGGTTACTATCCCCTTTAATGTCCTTGAGAAATTAGTCAAACATCCTCTGACAGATGAGGGAATAGAGAAGTTCTTGAGTGATTGGAAAAAGGTTCCCAAATAGCTCTACAAATTCGTTTAAGTGAAAACATGAGACCTAAAGCAATTATCCTATCTGTTATCCTTATTTTGATTCTCTTTGCTTCTTCTGCCCTGGCTCAAGAAGAGGGGGAGCCCATCTACTGTGAGGCAGATTATATAGAGTACCTGCGCGAAGAGGGGATTATCGTTGCCATTGGCAATGTAAGGATGACCCAGAAGTATACTGTCCTGGAGGCGGATCTGGTAAAGATGAATATAAAGACCGGTGAGACGGTTGGTGAGGGACATGCCTCTCTCTGGGACGGGATAAGGGAGATAAGAGGAGACTCCATTACCTATAATACAAAGACCAAGAAGGGAGAGATAAAGAAGGTGGCCGGCTTTCCGGGATCGACCTATGCCGATCCCTGGTATTTCAAAGGAAAGGAGATGATCAAGGTAGAAGAGAACAAGTATAAACTTACCCGAGCAACCTTTACCACTTGTGAACGTCCCTCTCCCCACTATCATTTGTGGACTCATCCGGCCTATGTCCGCCTGGAGGATAGGATCTGGTTGTATAATGCTGTCTTCTTCTTGGGAAAGGTCCCCCTTCTCTACACCCCCTTCTATACCCGTTCCCTGACCGGGGTTCCCTATGGATGGGTGATTGTTCCTGGCGAGGATAATAAGAGAGGCTGGACAGTGGAATCGAGATACAATTTTTATTTCCGTCCCCAGGCTTGGAGGAAGGTCTACCGCTCCCGGGGAACGTTATATGGCGACTATTTAGGAAGAGCAGGCTGGGGGAAGGGATTGGGCTATAAATATACTATCTCGCGGAAAGGAAAGGATATAGGGAGTGGAACCCTGTATGGCTACCACATTAGGGAGCATGAGATAAAGAAGTTCGATGACGGTAAATACTATCGGGAACCAGGAGCAATTACTGAGAGATGGAAAGGACAGCTGCGTTACTCTCATACTCTGACCAAATATACAAATGCTATGGCCTATGCTAATTATATGAGCGTTGATGAGTTCAATAGGGAGTATGAACCAGAAGCCAAAGAGAGGGTGACCAAGGAATTAGAATATTATGGAGCAGTAACCAGAATCAAGCCCCGCTATTATATGAGGGGTGTGGGACACCTTAAGGAGTCTTGGGATTCCAGTACTGAGAAGTTCGGTAAGCAAGAACAGAGACTTCCCGAACTGACCTTGGGCACAAGTTATATCAATATCGGTCGTCTTCCTCTCTACTATAAGGGAAAAGTCCAGACGACGAGCCTCTATACTAAGACTCAGGGGTTTACCGGTTGGAAAGCAGATCTTGTCCAGCATCTTACCACCCCCATTAAGTTGGGATCCAGGATGGGGGCCTCTCTTACCGGGGGCTATACCCAGCATTTCTACGATCAGACGAATAAGTCAAATAAGGATGATATCTATTGGGGTACCTATGAAGGGATTGGGAGGTTGAATACCAGGATTACCAGGTATCTTCAGAACGATATAGTCTACAAGTACTCTCAGAATGTCCATGAGCCTAGCGATGTCTCCTTTGATCCCGGGGCAGGAGTGCGTCAGGTTGCGAGTGCTTTCAGACTACAACTTCCTCCCAAAAGATTGAAGGTAAAACTTTCTACTCTCTATGATTTTAAGAAAGAGGAAAAGCATTGGGATAAGATAAGGCTTGATTTAAGCCTCTGGCCAACGAAATGGCTGGAATACGATTTCGATGCAGGATATAGTATTGATAAGCCGAGGAAGATGACCAACCTGGGCAATAGGTTTGAGATCGTGCCCAATAAGTACACCTCCTTCTATTTAGGTCATCGCTTTACCCAGGGTTCCAATGCCAATGATGTCCACCATCTCTTCAGTGGAGCGAAGTTCTGGTTGGATAGGAAGAAGAAATGGAAATTAACAGTATCAAATAGATTCCGGCAGGACCCTTTAGACCATGACTTTGAACTGAGGGATATAGGGGCAGAACTCTGGCGGGACCTCCACTGCTGGGAGATGACCTTTTCTTATCGTTATAAGGAGAGGGCCTATCTTGAGTTAGAGGAACATAAGGTCTGGATTCAGTTCAATGTAAAGGAGTTCCCGGGGCTGAAGGTAGGCCATCAGTCCCAAGTAGATTTGACAAAGAATTAATTATATGATATATTGTAGATTTAAATGGAGGTATACAGGATGAATATTGCTGTTATCGGTTCGGGATATGTTGGCCTGGTAACCGGGACCTGTCTTGCTGATTTAGGAAATAGGGTCATCTGCGTCGATAACGATGAGGAGAAGATCAAACTTTTAAAGAAAGGGATTATGCCCATCTATGAACCAGGATTGGAGGAACTGGTCAGAAGAAACGTTAAGGAGAAGAGACTATCCTTCACTACCAGTATAGAGGAGGGGGTGAGAAAATCAAAGGTCATTTTCATCGCCGTCGGTACCCCACCCAAGAAGGGCGGGGAGGCGGATTTATCCTATGTGGAGGCGGTCTCCAAGGAGATTGCCAAGAATATGAAGAGTTATAAGGTCATTGTAGAGAAGAGCACCGTCCCGGTAGAGACTGGGGAGTGGGTGAAGCATACCATTAAGATCAATAATAGGAAGAAGGTCCCCTTTGACGTAGTAAGTAACCCAGAGTTCTTAAAGGAGGGCTCAGCAATCCATGACTTTATGAATCCAGATAGGATTGTCTTGGGAGTAGAGAGCAAAAGGGCAGAAAAGATTATGACTGAGTTATATAAGCCGTTAAAAGGGCCTATGGTAATCACAGACATAAAGAGCGCTGAGATAATAAAACATGCTTCCAACGCCTTTTTAGCCACCAAGATATCCTTTATCAATGCCGTGGCCAATCTCTGTGAGAGAACGGGAGCAGATGTACTGCAGGTGGCAGAGGGAATGGGCTATGATAAGAGGATCGGAAGGACCTTTTTGAATGCTGGGATAGGCTTTGGGGGCTTCTGTTTTCCAAAAGATCTGGCTGCTTTTAGGCGTATCTCCCATAAACTGGGCTACGATTTCGACCTTTTGAAAGAAGTAGAAAGGATAAACGAGGCTCAAAAGAAGCTTATACTGGAAAAAATAGAGAAAGCCCTTTGGACCCTGAACCATAAGACGATTGGCATCCTGGGGCTTTCCTTTAAACCCAATACCGATGATTTAAGATATGCTCCCTCCTTAGATATTATTAAAGCCCTACAGAAAGAGGGAGCGAGAATAAAGGTCTTCGATCCTGCGGCTATGGAGAAGGCTAAGAAGATTTTAAAAAAAGTCCAGTTTTGTCAAGATGCTTACCAGGTAGCTAAGGGGAGCGATTGTTTGGTTATCTTGACAGAGTGGAATGAGTTTAAGGAATTGGACTTGAAGAAGATTAAAAGGTTACTCAAAACATCGGTCATTATTGATGGAAGGAATATCTATGAGCCAAAAAAGATGAAGAGATTGGGTTTCAAATATCAGGGAATGGGGAGGTAAAATGAATCCCGTACCTTCTACAATGTTTTATAATATTTATCTTTTGAAAATAGAAGTGAGAAATTTTGTATCAGTTTTACTGCGTAAATACAAAATCTTATCGAATTATAAGGAAGGTGCGGGATGAAGGTTCTGATTACGGGAATTACTGGATTTGTAGGGAGTCATTTGGCAGACTTCTTATTGGCCAGGGGGAACATTGAGGTCTACGGGATTGAGCGATGGAGATCGAGGACAGAAAATGTAGAGCATATTAAGGATAAAATAGCTCTCATAGGCTGTGATATTCGGGATGCCTCTTCCGTTAAAAAGCTCATTGAGGAGATAAAGCCGGAGAGGATATTCCATCTCGCTGCCCAGTCCTTTGTTCCCACCTCCTGGCATGCCCCTCAAGAGACACTAACCACTAACATTATTGGAGAATTGAATGTCTTTGAAGCCGTGAGGGGGCTGGAAATAAATCCTGTTATCCAGATTGCCTGTAGCTCAGAGGAGTATGGCCTGATAGAAGAAGATGAACTTCCCGTAAAGGAGACCAATCCCTTGAGACCCTTATCTCCCTATGCGGTGAGCAAGGTGGGTCAGGATCTACTGGGCTACCAGTATTATAAAAGTTATGGTCTGAATATCATACGTACTCGAGGGTTTAATCATTCTGGTCCCCGCCGGGGAGAGGTCTTCGTCTGTAGCGACTTCGCCAAACAGATCGCCAAGATTGAGAAGAAAAAACAGGAGCCTATAATCCATGTAGGTAATCTGGAAGCAATAAGGGACTTTACCGATGTTCGAGATATGGTAAAGGCCTATTGGCTGGCCACAGAGAAGGGAAAGCCAGGAGAGGTCTACAATATCTGTTCTGGTAAGGGATACAGGATTAAGGAAGTCCTAGACATCCTGCTCAGCATAACGAAAGAAAAGATAAAGATAAAAAGAGATCCCAAGAGGATGAGGCCTTCGGATGTTCCGGTCTTAGTGGGAGATAGTGCAAAATTTAGAAAAGTAACCGGCTGGAAGCCAGAAATACCCTTTGAGAAAACCCTTGAAGATCTATTGAATTACTGGAGGGAAAGGGTATGAAAGCATTAGTTTTGAGCGGGGGGAGGGGAACGAGGTTAAGGCCCATTACTCATACTGGGGCCAAGCAACTCATTCCCATTGCCAATAAGCCCATCCTCTTCTATGGATTGGAGGCCATTGCTGATGCCGGAATTAAGGATGTGGGTATTATTGTAGGAGAGACAAAGGAGGAGATAAAGAAGGCAGTGGGCACGGGAAAGAAGTGGGGATTGAGAATAACCTACATTGAGCAGAAGGCACCCCAGGGTCTTGCCCATGCGGTAAAAGTATCCCAAAGATATCTTAAGGATGAACCCTTCGTTATGTATCTGGGGGATAATCTGATTAAGGAAGGGATTACCTCTTTGGTGCGTGAGTTTAAGAGAAAAAAGCCCAATGCCTTAATCCTACTTTCCAGGGTGAGGGAGCCCCAGAGATTTGGGGTGGCAGAATTGAAGAAGGGGAAGGTAGTGAGACTGACCGAGAAGCCGAAAAGACCAAAGAGCAATCTGGCCTTGGTAGGAGTCTATATGTTCGATAAAAATATCTTTGAGGCAGTAAATAATATCGAGCCTTCTTGGAGGAGGGAGTATGAGATAACGGATGCCATTCAGTATTTAATTGATAAAAAGTATAAGGTCCATTCCCATATCATTCAGGGATGGTGGAAAGATACCGGT
>JAUWXM010000022.1 GCA_030616365.1 bacterium
TTTGCCTTAAGGATATCCCTGGCAGAGAACCTAAGGCTAATTGAAGACTCTGTAGCTTATCTAAAGAAACAGAAGAAGGAAGTAGTCTACGATGCCGAGCACTTCTTTGATGGCTATAAGGATGATCCTTCCTATGCTCTTAAAACCCTGGAAGCGGCCCAAAGAGCAGGGGCAGACTCCATTGTCTTATGTGATACCAATGGAGGAACTCTGACTCAAGAATTGATAAAAATTATCCGCAAAATAAAGAAAAAAATCAAAGTTCCCCTCGGCATTCATACCCATAATGATTCCGGCCTTGCCGTGGCCAATACCTTAGCTGCAGTCCAGGAAGGTGCGCTTCAGGTTCAGGGGACGATAAATGGTTTGGGAGAGAGGTGCGGGAATGTGAACCTCTGTTCCGTAATACCGAACCTCCAGATAAAGATGGGGATTGACTGTATCAAGAAAAAGCAATTGAGCAAGCTGACCGAGGTTTCAAGGTACGTGGCGGAACTGGCCAACCTACCCCATGATGAGAGGCAGCCCTTCGTGGGAAACTCCTCCTTTGCCCATAAGGGGGGGATCCATGTGAGCGCGGTGAAGAAGGACCCCAGAACCTATGAGCATATCCTACCAGAGCTGGTGGGGAATCATAGGAGGATATTGATCTCGGAACTCGCAGGGAGGAGTAACATCCTCTATAAGGCAAAGGAGTATGGCCTGGACTTGGAGAAGAAGACCCCGCAGACAGAAAAGGTCTTAAAGGACTTAAAGAGACTTGAAGATGAAGGCTATCAGTTTGAGGGAGCGGAGGGCTCCTTTGAGCTCCTGATGAAGAAGGCCTTGGGAAAGTATAAAAGCCTCTTTGACTTAGAGGGTTTCCGGGTCACGGTGGAGAAAAGAAAGGATGGAACCTTAAATTGTGAGGCAACCATAAAGGTGAAGGTGGAAGGGATTGAAGAGCATACCGCAGCAGAGGGAAGAGGCCCGATAAATGCTTTAGACAATGCTCTGAGGAAGGCACTGGAAGAATTCTATCCTTCTCTAAAGAGTGTTCGTCTTACGGACTATAAGGTGAGGGTCCTGGATGTTAAGGCAGGGACCGCTGCTCCAGTGAGGGTCCTTGTGGAGGCCAGAGATAAAAAGGAGAGCTGGGGAACAGTGGGAGTATCCACCAATATCATTGAGGCCTCCTGGCAGGCTCTGGTTGATAGCCTGGAATATAAACTTCTCAAGAAACACAGAAAGTGAGTTTCGTCAAATCCTAAATTCTAATATCGAAACTCTAAACAATATCGAATGACCAAAATACAAATGACCAAAACTGTTTAGAATTTTGAACATTCGGATTTTGAATTTGTTTAGGATTTAGGATTTCGTGCTTAGGATTTTTAATAGATTGCTAATCTGATATTTTTTATAATCTGGTGATATATGCCCCAGGGGACGCTACTTTTAATCTCAAGGACTATACTGCCCATCTTTACTATTGTAGGGGTGGGCTTCTTGTTTTCTAAAGTTACCAAACTGAGACTTGATCCCTTGATCGATATCATCATCTACATTACCTCCCCTTGCCTGGTCTTCACCTCCATGATAAATAAGGAGTTTATAGCAAGGGAGTTTGCAAGCATTGCTTTTGGGGCCTTTTTTGTCATGTTGTGCGGAGGGTTTCTTATCTTCCTCTTTTCCAAGATAAGAAGGTTCGACCCCCGACCCTTTTACTTTCCCATTATGTTCCCTAATACCGGGAATATGGGCCTCTCCGTTTCTCTCTTCGCTTTTGGAATAGCCGGCCTCTCCAAAGGGATTATCTACTATGTTGCCTCCTGCCTCCTATTTTATTCTCTAGGGGTATATCTCTTAAGTAAGGAATCGGGAATAAAAACTACCCTTAAGATACCAGTAATCTATGCGGCAATAATCGGTATTATCTTAAGCCTCTATCGTGCTCCATTGGTTAGTCTTTTTAAGAACTATTCTTTATTCTTCGAATTCCTAAGGATTGGCCAAAGGACCATTGAGATGGTAGCTCGGCCCACCATCCCTTTGATGCTCTTAATGCTCGGCTCGAGACTAAGCAGGACAAAGGTCACTTCCTTTAAGCTTCCCCTTGCCTGTGCCTTAGCAAGAATAGTTATGGGCCTCTCGTTAGCCCTTATCTTCGTGAATCTCTTCAAGATAACCGGTCCGGATAGAGCGATTATTATCCTTATTTCCTCTCTCTCTTCACCTGTCGCTAGCTTTATGTTTGCCCAGAAGTTTAATGCTCGACCAGAATTAGCGGCCTCAGTCCTTCTCATTTCTACACTACTCATGATCATCACTATACCTTTAGTATTAGCATTCTTCTGTTAGGGAGAAACGATGACCATACCGACTAAATATCAACCAAAAAAAGTTGAAAAGAAGTGGTATAAATACTGGATGGATAAGGGCTATTTCCATGCTGAAGTGGATAAGAAGAGAAAGCCCTTCACCATAGTCATCCCCCCTCCTAATATCACCGGTTCCCTACATATGGGCCACGCCCTGAATAATACCCTACAGGATATCTTGGTGAGATATAAGAGGATGAAGGGCTATAATGCCTGCTGGATCCCAGGAACAGACCATGCGGGAATCGCCACCCAGAATGTGGTAGAGAAGGAGCTATTAAAGGAGGGAAAGAGCAGGTTCGACCTGGGAAGGGAGAGGTTTGTCAAAAAGGTCTGGGAATGGAAAGAGAAATATGGGAATAGAATCATTGAGCAATTGAAGAGGTTGGGATGCTCCTGTGACTGGGAAAGATTGAGGTTTACCCTGGATAGAGGATGCTCTGAGGCAGTGACCGAGACCTTCGTCAGGCTATATAAAGAAGGCCTGATCTATAGGGATGAGTACATTATTAACTGGTGCCCCAGATGCCAGACCGCTTTATCTGATATTGAGGTAGAGCATAAAGAAGAAAAAGGCTACCTTTACTATATAAAATACCCTTTCAAAGATAGTCCAAAGTCCAAAGTCCAAAGTCCAAAGTTAAAAGTCAAAACCGATTACCGATCACTGATCACTGATCACCGATTACCTGATTATATTACTGTGGCCACCACTCGCCCAGAGACCATGCTCGGCGATACTGCAGTGGCAATCAATCCCAGGGATAAGAGGTTCAAGAGACTAATAGGCCAGATCCTCATTCTTCCCGTTATGAATAGAGAAATACCCCTAATCGCTGATGATTATGTTGATCCAGAGTTTGGTACTGGAGCGGTAAAGATTACCCCCGCCCATGACCCCAATGATTTTGAGATAGGGAGGAAACATAAACTTCCTGAGGTAAGAGTGATAGACACTTCTGGGAGGATGACCAAGGCAGCCGGGAAGTACCAAGGACTGGATAGGTATGAATGTAGAAAGAGGCTTCTTGAAGATTTAGAGAAAAAAGGCTATCTGGAGAAGAAAGAAGATTATTCTGTTCCTGTGGGAAGATGTTATAGATGTTCTACACCCATTGAGCCTCTCATTTCTCTTCAATGGTTTCTCAAAGTAAGGGACTTGGCGAAACCGGCCATTGAGGTGGTGAAGAGAGGAAGAATAAGATATATCCCCAAAAGGTGGGAGAAGATTTATCTGGATTGGATGGAGGGCCTGAAGGACTGGTGCCTTTCTCGGCAGATATGGTGGGGACACCGGCTGCCCGTTTATTATTGTAAGAAGTCCAAAGTCCAAAGTCCAAAGTCCAAAGTCAAAGAATGCCCGCCAATCGTTGCCCGAAAGAAGCCGAAGAAATGCCCAAAATGTGGGAATAGAAATTTGGTTCAGGACCCGGATGTTTTAGATACCTGGTTTAGTAGTGCCCTCTGGCCTTTCTCTACCTTGGGCTGGCCAAAGAAGACAAAGGATTTAGAATACTTCTATCCCACAAGTCTTTTAATTACGGGCCATGAGATCATTCACCTCTGGGTGGCGAGGATGATCAAGATGGGATTAAGGCTAATGGGCGATATACCTTTTAGCGAAGTTTACATCCATGGTATTGTTCGGGACAAGAAGGGGAAGAAGATGAGTAAATCCTTAGGGAATGTCATCGATCCCTTAGACATTATTGCTGAATATGGAACGGATGCTCTACGCTTCACTCTAGCCTCTTCCTGCGCCCAGGGACAGGATTTACAGCTATTCGATGAGAAGTTTACTTCAAGTAGAAACTTCGCCAATAAGATATGGAACGCTTCCCGTTTCGTTCTCATGAACCTCACCGGTTTTCCACCGATCACCGATCACCGATCACCGATCACCGATTTAACTCTGGCTGACCGCTGGATTCTCAGTAGATACAATAGAACTGTTAAAGAGGTCACAGATTCCATTGAAAATTACAGAATAAGTGAGGCTGCCCAATCCCTATACCAGTTTATATGGCATGAGTTCTGCGATTGGTATCTGGAAATGATAAAGCCTAGACTCTACCAACAAGAAGAAGCTATCGAGCTATCAAGCAATCGAGCGATCAAGACCGGCAAACTGGCAAACCGGCAAACTGGCAAACCGGCCAACCTTTCATCTAAAGAAGTGGTTCAGTATGTGATGTGGCATGTTCTGGAGGGAATATTGAGACTCCTCCATCCCTTCATGCCCTTCGTCACTGAAGAAATCTGGCAGGCGCTAAAGCGCCATACGCAGATGACCGCAGATATAAACGCAGATGACCGCAGATTGGAGAGCATTATGATTAGTTCCTGGCCAGAAGTTGATAAGAAGAGAATAGATACTAAAGTAGAGAAAGAAATGGCCCTTGTTATAGAGGTCACCACTTCAATCAGGAATATTAGGTCAGAGATAGGGATCGCTCCCCAGAAGAAGATAGAGGCCTTTCTTAAGATAAGGAAAAAAGACCAGCTAAAGACTTTAGAAAAGAACGCTACTTATATTAGAGACCTCGCCCGGGTATCCAGGATAAAGATGGGCCCTGGTGTCGCGAAGCCCGTTCCCTCTGCCAGTGCAGTAATCGGCGAGATAGAGGTCTGGATTCCCCTTAAGGGATTAATTGATTTGAATAAAGAGAGAAAGCGAATAATGCGCCAGACAAGCAGGATAGAAGAGGAATTGAAAAGGGCAAGAGAGAAATTGAAGAGTACGGAATTCTTAAGCAAAGCCCCGGAAAGAATAATTGCTAAAGAAAAGGAGAAGGAAAAAGAACTTAAGGAAAGATCCGAAAAGTTAAAAAAGAACTTAAAAAGCCTACAACCGCCCGTTCAGGATCCTGAGGATCCTTCAGGATCCGAAGGGCAGAAGCACAGAAGGTAAACACAAAAAGCGCAAAAATCTTAGCCTTCCTTGCGTACTTTTAGTAATTATTCGTCATTGGTCAAATTATTATCATCTATATTGTATTCGTCTTGATCCAAAGAAGAATAGAGGAAATAAAAAAGAAAAGGTAAGGGAAAGCCAGAAGGAAAAAGTAAAAGAGGCGGCTGCGGAAAGAAGTAATCACTTCAAATTAATTCTAAAATTAACAAAAGGCCCCGAATATAGACGACGCGCGGGAACTTGCCTCGTCCAATAAGGAATTCTTCCTTATTGGCGGGGCTTTTGTTGTCATTAAGCAAAAATTATGGTAAAATAAAAAATATAAATTCGAAATCCTAATATCTAAATCCTAAACAAGGCAAAAGTATATCAGAGTACCAGCAAATCAGTGGGCAGAGTATCAGAATACCAGAACATCAGAAAATTCTTCTTTGAAGCCTGATACCCTGGTCTCCTGATATCCTTCCTACTGATATCCTGATGTCCTGATTTGCTTGTTTTTGTTTTGGTCATTTAGATTTTGAACATTTGGTATTGTTTCGTATTTCGGATTTCGTGCTTAGAATTTACCGAACAGCGTGAGGCTTAGCATGCCCAGGTTCAAGTTAGTATCCGATTACAAACCAACGGGGGATCAGCCCCAGGCGATCCGGACCCTAAATAGGGGTCTTGATAAGGGGATGAAGCATCAAACCCTCTTGGGGGTAACTGGTTCGGGAAAGACATTCGCCATGGCGAATGCTATTGCCCATATCCAGAAACCCACCCTTGTTATCTCTCATAATAAGACCTTGGCCGCCCAGCTATATTCTGAGTTCCGGGGTTTCTTTCCTGAGAATGCGGTGGAGTATTTTGTCTCCTACTATGATTACTATCAGCCAGAGGCCTACCTCCCTCAGACAGATACCTATATTGAGAAGGATAGTTCTATAAATGATGAGATCGACAGATTGAGACTGAAGGCTACCAGTTCCCTTATGTCCCGGGATGACGTGGTCATCGTGGCCAGCGTCTCCTGCATCTATGGATTGGGCTCTCCCGATGAATATCAGGAGTTACTGGTCTTCTTAGAGAAGGGTGAGGAGATAACCAGGAAGGAGATACTGAGGAGATTGGTAAGCATCCAGTATGAGAGGAATGACATCGACTTTGCTCGGGGAAGGTTTAGGGTTAGGGGAGACACCATAGAGATATTCCCTGCTTATGAGGAGAGTGCCTATCGCATAGAGTTGTTCGGAGACGAGGTAGAGAAGATTACCCGGATAGATCCCTTGACTGGTAAGAAGATCGCTGACTGCAAGAAGGTCGTCGTCTATCCGGCAAAGCACTTCGTCACCACCTCTTCCCGATTGGAGAGGGCCATGAAATCCATCGAAGAAGAACTAAAGAAAAGATTAGCAGAACTACATTCTCAGAATAAGCTGCTTGAGGCCCAGAGATTGGAGACCAGGACAAAGTATGACCTGGAGATGATGAGGGAGATCGGCTACTGCACGGGAATAGAGAATTATTCAAGGCACCTATCCGGTCGCCCAGCGGGGACGAGGCCCTGGTGCCTATTAGACTATTTCCCCGAGGACTTCTTATTAATCATCGATGAATCCCACCAGACCATACCCCAATTAAACGGGATGTATAATGGAGATATCTCAAGGAAGAAGACCCTGGTGGAGCATGGCTTCCGACTCCCTAGTGCTTTAGACAATAGACCCCTGAAGTTCAAGGAGTTTGAGAGATTGATGCCCAAGACCATATATGTCTCGGCCACTCCTAGGCCATATGAGATAGAGAAAAGCGTTCAGATTGTGGAGCAGATCATAAGACCTACCGGATTAATCGATCCCAAGATCTCTGTGAGGCCAACAGAGAATCAGGTAGACGATTTAATTGAGAAGATAAAAGAGAGAGTGGAGAATAAAGAGAGAGTCCTGGTAACTACCTTAACCAAGAGAATGGCAGAGGACCTGGCAGATTACTTGACTCAGATGGACCTAAAGGTTAGATATCTTCACTCTGAGATTAATACCATAAAGAGGGTTGAGATATTGAGAGACTTAAGGGCCGGGGAGTTCGACTGTCTAGTAGGGATAAACCTCTTGAGAGAAGGATTGGACCTGCCGGAGGTCTCGTTGATCGCCATTCTGGATGCAGATAAGGAGGGTTTCCTGAGGAGCGAAACCTCATTAATCCAGGTCGCGGGTCGGGCAGCGAGGAATGTCAATGGAGAGGTCATTATGTATGCCGACCGGGTAACCGGCTCCATGAAGCAGGCCATAGATGAGACCAATAGAAGGAGAAGGATTCAATTAAGGTATAATAAAGAACATCACATTACCCCCAAGACCATCCAGAAGTCCATCCAGGATATGTTGGGGGTCTCCAGTGAATCTAAGGAATATGTCTCCTCCATGTTAAGGGAGAGAGGATACCAGTACCTGCCAGCGAGGAACATCCCCCGGGTAATCGCTGATCTCGAGAACCAGATGAAAGATGCTGCGGATAACTTAGAATTTGAGATTGCGGCCATGCTCAGAGATGAAATTAAGAAACTAAAAGAAAAACTTTCTTGATTCTCCTTATAATTTTGAGGGTGATGTTCATTAAACCATTCCCCGTAAAGTTGCTCCATAGCAATCTTATTTGGGAATGTATCGCAACAACGGGGCAGGCGCGCGCCATGCCGAAGGCAGGTCCACCTCTTGAGCCAGAGGCTCATCCGCCTCAGGCGGAGGCGGAAATTCGCAAGTGTTACGAGGACAAAAGGATGAAAAATTTTAGGGTTATAGTCTTGGTTATTTTATTACTTATCTTGACTTTAACTGGCTGTAAGAAAAAAGAGGAGGCGAAGATGACGAAGATGGTTGTGGAGTTTACTCATCGGGTTGGTGTTCACTGTGCCACCACTGCCTTTCGAAATGTATTGGAATACGGAGGCCTTCCCTTGAGTGAAGATATGTGCTTTGGCCTGGGTTCTGGACTGGGTTTCACCTATTGGAAGGACAAGCGCATGCCTTTCCCCTTTGTCGGCGGTCGGACAAGAGACCTGGAAAAAGACCTCTGCCGGAATTTAGGGATAGAGATGAAGGTCTATGAGACGCGTAGCAAAAAGAAGGCCTATGCTACCTTGCGGGAGTTGATTCTCAAGAACCAGCCGGTAATTATTAATGTCGACCTCTACTATCTTCCTTATTTCTGGGGTGGTCAGGAACCACCACCCGGAGCCCACTTCGGCGGCCACTTCATTGTGGTGGCGGGCATCGATGAAGAGAAGGGGATAGCCTATGTGGCGGATACCAATTTCTCCGGACTTCAGGAGATTAAACTAAGCGATTTAGAGGAAGCGCGGGACTCGAAGCACAAACCATTCCCTCCTTGCAATAGATGGTATATCCTTGAAGTCCCTAAAGAGATTACTCCCTTGAATAAAGCGATTCAAAAAGCACTGACCAAGAATTGTCAAGAGATGCAAAAACCTCCCATTAAGATTTTGGGTCTGAAGGGGATGAGATATTTTGCTCAAGATATTGTCAACTGGCCTCGAGAGATCGCTCCCTCTTCCTTAACTCCCGCCTTGCTTAATACTTACATCTATATGGAGGAGGGTGGGACCGGGGGTGGTCTATTCAGAAAAATCTATGCCCGATTCTTAAAAGAGGCAGGAGAGATATTAAAAGATGAAGCTCTGAAGGATTTATCTTTGGAGTATGAAGAGATTGCTAATTACTGGACTGATTTGGCCAAAATGTTTTTGGAGGCCTCAAAAACTAATAATAGAGAAGTCTTTACGGAGGTTCCACCAAAGATTCTAGAAATTACTACTTTAGAAGAAAAAGCCCTACTTCAACTTAACCAAATTTGCAATACATTAAAGGATAAACCCTGATTTTTATAAACAAACCTTGACTTCTCCCTAACTTAAAGTATAATGTTTACATTAGACGAGGCAAGCGAAGCGCGTCGTTATAATACTCGTTAAACCATTCGCGCGAATTCGCAAGTGTTGTGGAAAGAAACTTACAGAAAAAAGAGGTGAGTCGATCTCACCTAGCCCGAGTCAAACCTGCCATATATTGAAGATCAAATCTTGACTTTCCCATAACTTGAGGTATAATATTTTATAATACTCGTTAAACCATTCGCGCGAATTCGCAAGTGTTAGAATAGAGAATGAGTGAAAGGAGTAGAATATGGAGTTGGTGGTTAAGGTATTTAAGGCTTTAGCCAATCAGAAGCGTCTAAACATTCTGAGACTTCTTATGAGAGATGGAGAACTTCCGGTATCGATTATTGCTAAAAGATTGAGAATCTCCTTTACTAGTGCTTCAAAAAATTTGTTGAAACTGGAAAATGTGGGTTTAATAAAAAGGAGAGAAGATAGCATCTGGATATATTACGAGATTAATCGAAGTAAGGAATATCCTTATCGGGAACTCCTGTTCAAATTTGTCAAAAAGTGATTAAACCATTCGCGCGAATTCGCAAGTGTTGTGAGGAGAAAATATGAAGTTAGATTTGGAGAAGGTTAGGCCTATTGTGAGGATGGCTCTGAAAGAGGATGTTGAGAAGGGAGATGTTACTACTCGGTTAACCATTCCTAAAGGGAGGAAGGCGAAAGGGGTCATCCGGGCTAAGGAGAAAGGAATCATTGCTGGATTGCCGGCAGCTGCATTGGCCTTCAAGACAGTAAATAAAAAAGTAATATTTAAAGTGAAAGTGAAAGAAGGAGAAAAGGTAAAGAAGGAGCAAGTGATTGCAGAAGTTACTGGTGATGCGAGGAGTATATTGACTGCAGAAAGGACGGCATTAAATTTTTTACAGAGACTATCCGGAATTGCCACCCTGACCAATCAATTTGTAAAAAAGGTAAAACCCTACAAAACTAAAATTTTTGATACTAGGAAGACTACTCCAGGTTTAAGGTACTTAGAGAAATATGCTGTGAGGTGTGGGGGAGGGTATAATCATCGGATGGGACTCTGGGAGATGGTTCTCATAAAGGATAATCATCTAAAAATAGTCCAAAGTCCAAAGTCCAAAGTCCAAAGTCTGAAAGAAATAGTGAAAGATATAAGGAAGAGAATACCAAAAGGGATGAAGATTGAAGTAGAAGCGAAGAATTTAAGAGAAGTAAAAGAAGCCGCAAAAGCAGGGGTAGACATTATAATGCTTGATAATATGGATTTAAAGACCATGAGAAGAGCAGTGAGACTAATAAAAGTCCAAGGTCCAAAGTCCAAAGTCGAAGTATCTGGGCAGGTAAGTCTGAAAAATGTGAGAAAAATTGCGAAGACAAGGGTAGACAGAATCTCTATCGGCGCCCTGACCCATTCTGCCAAAGCCTTGGATATCAGTTTAGACATTGCAACCACAGAGGACACAGAATAGACATAGAGGACACAGAGAAACAAAAATATGAGGGAGAAGACTTTAAATATTCTGCGAGACAGAAAAGAAGGATATGTTTCTGGGGAAGAGTTGAGCAAGGAATTAGGAATTTCGAGGACTGCTATCTGGAAACATATCCAGACTCTAAAGGAAGAAGGCTATAAAATTGTTAGTCAAAAAAGATTGGGCTATTCCTTAGTTTCGGTTCCTGATCTTCTCTTGCCGTATGAAATAAAAAAGGGTTTAAAAGCTAAAATTTTAGGTAAGAAAATATATCACTTTAAGGAAATCGGCTCAACGAATAACTTTGCTATAGAGTTGGCACGGAAAGGGATAGAAGAAGGGGCAATAGTCATTGCCGAAACTCAGACTAAAGGAAAGGGACGCTTGGGAAGAGAATGGTCCTCGCCTTTCGGTGGATTGTGGATAGCAATAATCCTAAAGCCCAAGATTCTTCCTACCCAGGCACCAAGGATGACGATCATCGCTGCCTTGGGAGTAGCAAAGACCATAAGAAAACTTTACCACCTTGATGCTTTCATAAAATGGCCAAACGATATTCTAATCCGGTCTCAACTTGGGACCATTCGCGCGAATGGGCGAATGAGAAAGAAAGAGTATAGGGTCTTTAAAAAGGTATGCGGGATATTGACTGAGATGGGGGCGGAACAGGATACGGTCAACTATGTAGTGATCGGAATCGGAGTAAATCTAAACATCGATATTAAGAAATTCCCCATGGAGTTTCGAAAAGATGCTACTTCAATAGAAAAAGAATTGGGTTGCAAGATTGATAGGGTAGAATTTACTAAAAGGATGCTCGAAGAAATAGAGGATTTTTATCTTCTCTTTAAGAAGCGAGGCTTTACACCCATTTTAAAGGAATGGAAGAAAATCTCCGCCACATTAGGCAAGAGAATAAAGGCAGTCTCTGGGAGAAGAATTATAGAAGGAAAAGCAATAGATATCGACTCTGACGGTGCATTGATAATACAGACAAAAAAAACGAAACAAGAAAAAATCTTGGCCGGAGATGTAACTCTTGTATAAACTAAATTCAGTTTTTTTATTTTTTCTTGTTTCCAAGTTCTTAAGAATTCAAAAACAATAGAAAGGTTTCAGGTCTTTATTCATTTGACAAAATGAAGGTTCTGTGGTAATTTATTATGATTAGGAGAAAGACTATGAAATATCTCTTAGCTATGGATGTGGGAAATACCACCACAGCCATCGGTATTCTTAAAGGGAAAGAATTAGTTATCAACTGGCATGTCGCCACTCTGCGCCAGAGGAGTGCAGATGAGCACTATATTTTACTTGAGGGCTTATTTCGAAGCATCGGAACTTCAATAAGCGAAAGACGGGGCAAGCGAAGCGCGCCGTCATTCCGCTCTAATGAGATAAAGAGAGAAGATATAAAAGCCATGGTCATCTCCTGTGTTGTTCCTCCCATATTGAGCGCTCTGGAGGAATTAGCAAGAAAGTATTTCAAGATTAAGCCCTTAATCGTTAGCCCGGGGATTAAGACCGGGATAGCCATAAAGTATGATGATCCCAGAGAGGTAGGGGCGGATAGGATAGTCAATGCCGTAGCTGCCTACGAGAAATATGGTGGACCAGTAATCGTTGTTGATTTTGGCACCGCAACTACTTTCGATGTTATTTCTAAAAGGGGGGAGTATTTGGGGGGAATCATTGCTCCGGGAATAGAGATCTCTTCTGATGCCTTGTTTGAGAAGGCGGCCAGACTTCCCCGGGTAGAAATTGTAAAGCCGAAGAAAGTGATCGGGAAGGATACGGTAAGTTCCATACAATCTGGATTAATCTATGGCTTCATTGGCCAGGTGGATGAGATTGTAAGAAGAATTAGTAAGGAATTGAGAAGCAAGCCAAAGGTTATCGCTACTGGTGGATTGGCCGGATTAATCGCCTCAGAATCAAAGACCATCGAGAAGGTAGATCCCCTCTTGACCTTAGAGGGCCTTCGCTTAATATATGAAAGGAATTTGTGATCGAGGTGCAGATCGGGATGATGGGGGCCTGGAATACCGATTCTGGGGCCTCGATACATGCCGAACTCATCGGAAGGGGATGGGCGGAGTTAGGGCATACTCTTACGGTATTCACTTTCTTAAAAGAAAGCTTCCATGGAACGGTCATTACTGGAGAGGATGAGGATTATCTCATCCGCTGCTTTTCTACCTCACGGGCCATCCCTCAAACTTTAGACCCCGCTCCCTTCCTTGCCTCTGATTATCAGTTCTTTGTAGGCCAAGATATAGGGATGGTGCCCAAGGACCTTTTAGGAGAGATATTCCCCCGCATAAAGAAGAAGGCCAGGACCATAAATGTCATCCATGACGGAAGACTTTCCCCAGATCCTTCCTTTTACCAGTTTGATTGGGATGCCATCGTCTGTTTCGATGAGAGATATGCTGGCTTTCTAAAGAAGGCCTATCCCGAGGACAAAATCTTCATCATCCCCTATCCCTGCCATCCCTGGAAGTCGGGGAATAAGGAAGAGAATCGAAAAAAGCTCAACTTACCTAAAGATAAGAAGATAATCTTCCTCTTTGGTCTGGCTTCAGTAAAGGGAGCGGAGGCTTTTCCCGCCTTAAAATCCTTGGCCAAGGAGTATCCCCTTAAGGTTTTAGTGGTAACCACCTATCCTCCTTCCCTGGAAAAATGGAGAAGGATTGCTCAGGAAAACCCATTTGTGGAATTGAGAGAGAAGATTCTGGATATGGACGAACTCTATAGTTATCTTTATGCTTCTGATCTCTTTCTCTATAATAAGCCCTCCCTCCCTACGGTTGCTGTTTCCTCCACTGCCTATCAGGTTCTTGGTTCAGGTTGTCCCATGGTAGCCCTGCATTCGAACTTCGTTGAAGAATTCGGCAAGGCAATTATGACCTATGAGGATGAGAAGGGGATGGTAGCCAATATCAAGAGCGTTTTCGAAGATGATGAAAGATATAAAGAACTTATAGGGAAGCAGAAGAAGTATGTAGAAGAAAATTCAGGAATAAAAATAGCAAAAAAATTCATAGAACTATTTAAAAAACTTTCTTCTAAAAGTTAACAAGGATACAAGTTAACAAGAAAATAAAGTATGCTTCAAGCCTCAAGTCGCAAGCCTCAGGCTTCAAATTACTGCGGGAATTGGATAATGAAGTATTTTTGGCCTGCAGCCTGTAGCTTGTAGCCTGAAGCCCCTAACTTGTTGACTTATCAACTTATCAACTGATTTAAGGGAAGTTAGAAAGATGCTGAAGAGATATGAAGGGAACCCCATCTTAAAACCCATCAAGGAACATAACTGGGAAGCGCGGTGTGTCTTTAACGCTGCCGTTTACTACCAGGAGGGTCTCCGACCCAGAGGGGTCTCTGCCCCGGCGGGAGTGCATATTGTCTATCGCGGGATGGGGTTTGATCAGATTTCAAAACTGGGATACGCTTTCAGCAAGGATGGCTATAAGATTGATAAGAGAATCGCTTATCCTATCTATGAACCAAAGGATGAGCTTGAAAAAAGAGGATGTGAGGATCCGCGATTGACCAGAGTAGGGGATAGGCTTTATATGACCTATGCGGGCTTTGACGGGAGGAAGGCCCATGTCTGTATGGCATCCATAAAGGCGGATGATTTCTTAAAAAATGATTGGAAGTGGGAGAGATATGGATGCATCCTTCCCGAGTTACCCGTTCCCAATAAGGATGATAAAAATGCCTGCTTATTTCCGGAAAAGATAAAGGGAAGATATGTTCTTATGCATCGTATTCCTCCCGATATCTGGATCTCTTATTCTGATGACTTAATTAATTGGCAGGACCATAAGATAATCGCCCGTCCCAGAGAGGGCTT
>JAUWXM010000051.1 GCA_030616365.1 bacterium
AGAGGGGAGAATAGCCAACCCCTTCCTTTAATTACCGCTTTTGCCTCTTTCAAGTTCCTTAAGAATTCCTGGGGACCGTTAAACTCCTCTAACTCCATATAAGCATTTCCTATCTCAAAGTGGGTGTGAGCATCGCTGCCCACGGCAGTGGCAATCTTATGATCCTGAGCAAACTGACTTGCCCTCCGGCCACTTCTCCTGAAGAAACTGCGGGCGTTGACGCCTTCGATGATGTCTATTTCCTTAGAAAACTCATATAATTCTTCACCCAGACTACTAGCAATAAAGGGAATGAAGGGATGGGGGATATAGACCAGTCCTCCTTGCTTTTTAATCCTTCGGATTGTCTCAATAGGGGACAGTGAGTAAGGAATTCTTTCTTTCAAGAATAGGCCGATGATCTCGCCTTTGGTAGTACAGATCTCTTCCCCGGTAATTACCTTGATCTTAGCATTTTTCTTCTCTATTTTTTCTTTCAGTCTCTCCGCCCCTTCAATCGTTCCGTGGTCCGTAACCGCTACGGCATTGATGCCCTTCTCTTGGCAGACTTTTATTATGGTTTCTAACTTGAGATAACTATCGATGGAGTATTGGGTATGGAGATGCATCTCCATCTTGAGCATCATTTTCCCTTGAACTTTTTGGCAAAATCGAGATATTCTAAGGCGGATTCTTTCAGTTTCTTGATCTCTTTCTGACCCAGTTTTCTTACCACCCTGCCCGGAACCCCCAAGACTAAACTTCCCTCTGGTATCTTTCTCCCTTCTGGAACTAAACTTCCCGCACCAATGAGACAGTTCTTTCCAATCTCTGCCCCATCGAGGATAATAGCACCCATACCAATCAGGCAATTATTGGCAATCGTACAGCCATGGATGATGGCTCCGTGGCCCACGGTAACATAATTTCCCACTACTGCCGGTAGGCCCCAATTAACATGGATCAGCACCCCATCCTGGATGCTGGAGCACTTTCCTATCTTTATGGGCTCGATATCAGCGCGCAACACAGCATTGGGCCAGATGCTGGAGTACTCTCCAATAGTTACCTCTCCAATCACCTGAGCACTTTCTGCAATATAGACGTCCTTACCTATCTTTGGCTTCTTATTCTTCAGAGGAATAATCATCTTTCACCTCCTCCGGAAGTAGCTTACAGTAACCAGCGTCCGCCAGCCGCCAGAGGCGAGCCTCGCCTTCGGTGGGAGGCGGATCAGCCTTCGGCTGAAACAGTAACCAGCAAAAAGAAAAACTGTAAACTGGTTACTGGTTACTTCGGCATTAGGTAATTGTTAACTATTTTTAAACTTGCACTCCTTCCCTAAAGGGCAGAGGGAGCAGTTGGGTTTTGTTTTGCAGAAGTTCTTTCCTAATTCAACGATTAGGGCGTGGAATTCTTGATAGAGTTCCAAATCGTTAGGAAGATGTTCCTCAAAATATTTTCTCAAGTCTTCATATTTGTCTAAATCAGTAATTCCTAATCTATGGGCCATCCTCCTGGTATAGGCATCGATAACGAAAATGGGTTTATTCGCAGCATAGAGGATGATAGAATCCACGGTCTCCGGGCCAAGACCTTTTAAAGAGAGTAACTCTTCCCTCAATTCTGGGATGGGTTTTGAAAATAACTTATCTAAATCTTCCCCATAATTTTGATAGATATATCTGCAGACCCCCTTTAATCTTTCTGCCTTCTGGTGGAAGTATCCTGCAGGACGGATGACCTTCTCTAAGCGTCTAAGATTTACCTTAGCCAAAGGGGAAACATCCAAGAGATCATTCTTCTTTAGATTATCTATTGCCTTCTCGACATTCTTCCAGGTCGTCTGTTGAGTGAGGACGGCACCCACAATTACTTCAAATGGAGTATCTGCTGGCCACCAGCACTGCCTGCCAAAATGCCTCAGAAGTCTTTTATAAATCTGTATAAGGGTCACTATATTATTTTCTACTGAGAAACTGGACTGGCTTGACTATTTTAATTCCCTTGAATTTTCTCAAAACAAGAAGATGTCTATCTGAAGTGATGATGTAATCTGCCTTTCCTGCCCGGGCGCAGGATAGGAACTTATTATCCTCTGGATCTTCAGAGACCATATTTACCCTCGGTGCTTTCTTAATTAGAATGGCCTGAGAGATAATCTTATCCATCCTCTTCCGGAAGCTCTTCCTGGCTGAGATGTTGCGCAGGATGAGTGAGAACTCTTTCAAGATGTGAGAAGTAAGCACTAATACCAGTTTTTTCCTCTGGCAGAGTTCCAAAATCTTGTTTGAGGCACTTCCCGGATTGAAGTGGGCCGCTACCAGGACATTAGTATCCAGAACTACTCTGGTCTTCGCCAGACCAAGGATCTTAAGGATTCTTTTCATACTTGAGGATGTCTTGTTATCAGGGCAAACAGAAAACTAACAGCCAAGAGGATGAGCCATCCAATAAGACAGACCCCTACTGCCCGACCAGTGCTCTTATAATCTAAGGCTTGTCTGACAGCAATAACCATGGCCACAAGCATCCAGATAGAGGCACCAAAGAGGATGATTCCCCCCAGTACTGGAATAAAGCCCAAAACACGAATTAATCCCGGCGAGCTGGAAAATCCGATAGTGCGCAAGAGTTCCCCAATATCCGCCTTGGTCTGGGGTTCGGGAAGGAGTTTGGTCCCTATCCAGTAAGTAAGGAAAGCCCAGATGTACCATCCGATAAGCGCTCCTATGGTTCCGGTAACAATGGCCATAGGTCCTCGAAGAGCAATGGTCCCAATACCAGCCGCTATACTGGAGAGCACCACTACTCCCATGGCCTGTCTCATAGCCGTTTTATCCGCCTCCACCTCTTCGTAGAGATTGACATCCAGCTTTGCTGCCCGAATAATCCTATTTCCAAAACCTGTCATTTATCTCACCTCCTTTTTCATTCTAAAGGAATCTCTACCTTTCTCCTCAGTCTCTTCTTTTCAGAAAGTCTTTTCTTTTCCCTAAGAAGCTTTTCCTTTTTTGCCCGGGATATCCTAGTAGGAATGCGTGGTTTCTTTCTCTTGTTAAGTTTCGTTAATCTTTTCTGTAGTCTCTCAAAAGCCAGCTCCTTATTCCTTGCCTGATAGCGATGTTCGGTAGCAGTAATCGTAACTCCTGATGGTATATGACGGAGCCTTACACAGGTTTCTTTCTTATTCCTTCTCTGTCCACCCGGGCCTCGTCCCCGATAGAAATAAACCTTGGTTTCCCGCTTCAGACTCCTTAAATCAGTATGAAACTTCATCCCTATTCCCCAATAATCTTAATCAAGACCCGCTTTCTTCTCTGACCATCGAACTCCCCATAGAATATCTGCTCCCAGGGACCGAAATCCAATCTACCACCGGTAATGGCCACCACTACTTCCCGGCCCATAATAGTCCTCTTCAGATGAGCATCGCCATTATCCTCACCAGTCATATGGTGCTTATAGGCCTTACCATAAGGGGCTAATCCTTCCAGCCACTCTAAAAAGTCCTGATGCAGTCCACTCTCGTTATCGTTGATGAAAACGCTTGAGGTAATGTGCATGGCATTTACCAGGCAGAGACCCTCCTTTATTTTGCTCTTTCTTATTGCCCCTGCTATCTGGGGAGTGATATTAATTAATTCCCTTCTCTTGTTAGTGTTAAACCATAACTCTTCTTTATAAGACTTCATTTCTCTAACTCCTCTTCTTTTCTTTCCAGCACTTCTTTAAAGGAATATGCCTTCCCTCTTGATGAAGGCTGGAATTCAGGCAGATCAGGGTCCTTCCCCTTTTTCCTCAAAACTTCTTTAGATAACTTAGGAATAATCGATTTTTTTTCCATTCTCTTTCTCCTTCAGGATTTACGAGCGGTAAGGATAGATTTTGATCCTTTGATTGGGATAGATTCTATCTGATTTCAGGTTATTCCACTTTTTTACCTGCCTTACGCTCACCCTGAATTTTCGGGAGATATTCCATAGGTTATCTCCCCTTTTTACTTTATAGGTAATAACTTTTTTCTTTTCAATCTCCTTTTTGGATAAATATCTCTTTTCTTCTGGCAGCAAAACAAAGTTCTTTAAGAATACCCCCTTCTTATCTGGAGGTAATTTTAGCATATATTTCTCTTTATCAGGCGGAGTGCACAACCGCTTTAACTCAGGATTAAGTTCCTGTATCTCCTTTAGACTGCATTCGGCACATCGGGCCACCAGCCTTAAATCCATACAGCCATTTATGGTCACTTCTGCCCAGGGAAATTGCTTTTCAAGGTTAAGAGCGAAGCCAAAAACCTCTGGCTCTTTAACAATGAATAGCATGGCCATTATCTTGGGAACATAATCCTCTGTCTCACGAGGCAGAGACAAATTCCAGTAGTCCTGGGTTCCTGCTTTCTTTATTGCCCTTTCTACTCTATATCTACCACAGTTATAAGCCGCTAAGGCCAGTTCCCAGGAACCAAACCTCTCATATAAATCCTTTAGCTTCCTGGCTGCCGCCTGGGCGGACTTTTCCGGGTCTCTTCTCTCGTCATACCAGTAGTTTATCTCTAATCCATTGGCCTTGCCGGTATGTTTGATAAACTGCCAGTGACCCACCGCTCTCTTGGGGGACTGGGCAAAGGGATAATATCCGGACTCTACAATGGCCACATAGGCTAAATCTTCTGGGAGGGATGCCTCACGGAAGATTTCCTTTACCCTCTGAATATACTTCTCTGACCTCTTTAATGAGCGGGCAAGGTATTTCCTATCCCTTACGGTGTAATAATCTATCCATTTCTCTACCCTTGCGTTCCAGACCAGGGGAAAGAGACTACTTTCAATATTGGCTACTTCCAGTTTGTCGTTCTGATTTATCTTAAGACGTAAGAGAGCAAACTCTCCCAAAAGGTGGTCGTATTCATCCCGCTTTAAATCTTTCTTCAATTTTAAAAGAGCTTCCATTCCCAGATCGCATTTCTCTTTTGCCCTTTCAATATTCTTCTCAGCTAAAGCTTCTTCACCCTCCCACAATAATTTCTCTATCGGTTTAATCTCTCTTTCTATCCTTGAGGAACTAATTTCTTCTGCTTCAATAGAGGCATAGCCCACAAGAATAATTATTAGCAAGAAACAAAGACCTATTTTAAGGTATCGGAACTTTAACAAGTAAAAGACGGGGCAAGCGAAGCGCGCCGTTATTTTCTTCATAAGATATATCTCCTTTTTTATAGACTATTTGTTACCTAAATGGATGGCCTCTTCACCAAACCTATCCTTTATCTTATCTACGGCCTGGTATAATTTCTCTTTTCTTTCCCGGGGGGTGGCAAAGAAACTTAGCTGTTTTAAAGAGGGGGCAAAATTAGATACCTTGACCCCTATCAGACGAACCTTCTTCCCTTTTAACTTAAAGTTCTCAAAGAGCTTCCGGCATTCCCGGTAGATCACATCAGTAAAATTAGTGGGTTCTTTTATGGTCTTTGCCCGGGTAAAAGTAGTGAAATCCTCCAAGCGTATCTTTAGGGTAATGGTCTTGCCCCTCAATCCTTCTTTGCGTAGCCCCCGAGAAACCTTTTCTGAGAGCCGCAGCAAGGCCCTCTCTATCTTTTCCTTACCGACAGTATCTCTCTCAAAGGTTAACTCCTTCCCCATAGACTTTATTTCACTTACTGTCTCTACTTCCTCCCTATCTATTCCCTGGGCCAACTCCCATAGGCAGTAGCCATTTTTACCAAAGACCTTGACCAAATTCTCTACCTTCTGCCGAGCCAAATCACCGATGGTCCTGATGCCCATTCTCTGAAGAATCTGGTGAGCCTTCTCTCCCACTCCCCACAACTTCTCCACTGGTAAGGGATGGAGGAAATCTAATAGATGCTTTTGAGAGATTATTACCAGGCCATCCGGCTTCTCTAAACCAGAAGCGATCTTTGCCGCCATCTTATTGGGAGCAATGCCTACCGAAGCAGTCAAACCCGTTTCTTTCTTAATGGTGGATTTAATCTCGCTACCTATTTTACGCGGGGCACCGAATAGTTGAAGGCTTCCCGAAACATCTAAGAAGGCCTCATCAATGCTGACCGGTTCAATCTCTGGTGTAAACCTATAGAGTATCTCCAATATCTCTTGGAAGACCTTCTGATATTTAGCCATATTGACCGGCAAGAAGACACCCTTTGGGCAGCATCTATAGGCCTGGGAGATAGGCTGAGCGGAATGGACCCCGAACCTCCGTGCTCCATAAGAGCAACTGGAGACCACTCCTCGACCCTTGCCCTTTTTGGGGTCTGCGCCTACGATTACCGGTTTGCCGCGATAGGAGGCATTATCTCTCTGTTCAATGGAGGCAAAGAAGGCATCCATATCGATATGAGCAAAGACCTTTTTCATCCCGCTCCTCCATAAAGGGCGGGATTCATACCAATTCTGGGAGCTTTGTCCATGCTAAAGACCACTTTTCCCCGGCATCCTCTCGCTTGAGACAAGCTACAGCTCCCGGCTTGAAAGCGACTATCTGCGAGGATTCATCCCCTGCTAAGAGCAGAGAGGCCAGCCTCTCTAAGAAAGGTAAATGGCCCACCATCATCACATCCTTAACCCTGGTGTTAAGTTCCTCTAACCATTTATCTACTGGGTCATCGGGGGCCAGACCCTCCTGTTTTACTATCTCAAGAGAAATCGCTTCACCGAGGATTTGGGCGGTCTGGATAGCCCGCAGTTTCTCACTATGCCAGGTAGCAATTACCCTTATCCCTTTCTTCTTCAAGAACTTCGCCATTCGGAAAACGTCTTTTCTGCCCTTTTTGGTAAGCGGTCGGTCAGGATTCGCCTCTTTAGAGGTCGCCTCTCCATGCTGAACAAGATAGAGCCTCATTCTTCTACCTCTTTCAGTACCTCACCAATAGACTGGGGATTAACCTTATAGATCTTTATCTCCCAGACATCGCTGAAATGTTCCGAGATTAATTTGGGAGCACTTTCATCCTTAGTCTCCATCAGCCAGAATACCCTTTGAGGTTCCGCGCCAATTATTCCAAACCTCTGAGCCGATTTACACTTCTCCAGAATAAGTTTCTCTTTCCCCTGATTAATCCACTCCTCCCTCTTTCTCCTTACTTCCTCACCACTCTTTCCCGGTCTAACTACCGCATCAAGCCAGATATGCATCTTTCTACCCCCTAAAATTATTTTTTAATCAAATGACTTTGTTTAGTTCTATATTTTTTCATACGTTGGCGGATTGCAAAATCTATTAGGTTGTCAGGTAGGATTCTTTTCAAGATAATAAAGAGGTAGGCCTCTTTTGCTACCAGGTACCGAGCCCGAGGTCGCGAGCTTTCTAAGGCGTGGATAATTCTTTTAACTACTACCTCTGGAGGAGGAACACGTAAGGGAAGTTCCTTCTGGCGACCCTGAGATATTTTCTGATAGCTTTTATAGTGATGCGAAGTTCTTTTCTCTTTAATAGGAAGGAAGTATCCTTGTGCCTTTTCGTTAAATTTTGTCCTGATTACCCCAGGCTCAATCAGGGAAACCCGGATTCCATCACTTCTTACTTCATTGCGCAGAGCATCACTTAAGGCCTCCAGGGCATATTTAGAAGCACTATAGGCCCCGGAATAGGGCAGGCTGATGCGACCGGAAACGGAACTGATATTAACAATGCGTCCTCTCCGCTGACGGCGGAAAACAGGGATAAGTCGGTTGGTAAGCTCCTGCAATCCAAAGACATTGACCTCGAACTGCTTACGCAGAATCTCACGGGATAAATCTTCTACGGCTCCGCTCTGCCCATAGCCAGCATTATTGATCAGGGCATCTAAGGTGCCCCCGGTCTCTTCGAGTAGCCAATCGACCGCCTCTTTAATGGATTTAGAATCCGAAACATCCAATGAATGACTTTCGAAACCTAATTTCTTCAGTTCTCTAACATCTTCTTTTTTGCGGGCAGTGGCAAAGACACGCCAATTCCTCTTCTTTAGTCCTAAGGCCGCTGCCCGGCCGATGCCCGAAGAGCAACCGGTTATTAAAACTGTCCTACTTTGCATACCATTTTTTCCGATTCCCCGTTTCACCGTCTCACCGTTTCCCTATCCCACCTGCTCACTTTCCCCTAAGGTCCAGTAGTAGCTAATCCAAACTCTTTCTTGATTTTGATCTTGGCATTGATGAAATCGCGATGGCTAAGCCGAAAGAGATTAGCGATCTTTCTTATGGTCTCAAGTTCCTTATCATCCA
>JAUWXM010000105.1 GCA_030616365.1 bacterium
GGAACAGGGAGTCTGTGAAACTTAAAGACCTTCTTGGCCTGAACTTTATTCAGGGCCAGGGCGCTGGCCAGGACCCCACTTCCCGTATAGGGGGTCCTCAATAATTCTAGCAGGCCCTGTACCGTTCCATCCTCCCCTCCCCTCCCGTGGAGGGCAACGAAGGCCAAGTCGATCTTCTCCCCCAGAAGTCTCTCAGCGATATCCTTGCCAACATCTATAGGAATTGCCTTCAATCCCTTTCTCTTTAGGGCCTGAAGAATGGCCTTCCCGGTCTTCAGGGAGATCTTCCTCTCAGCAGAGGTCCCACCCATCAAAACCCCAATTTTTTTCTTCTTAAGTCTCTTTAATTTTTCATTTTTCATTTTACATTTTTCATTTTGCACTTTGCATTTTCGTTAGTCTTCTCCCCAGATCTCAATCTCTGGCTCCAGATCTATTGCTGTCTTTCCCTTCACTTCTTCCTTTATTGCCTCCATGAGGGTGAGCACATCCTCTGCTCTTGCTCTTCCTAGGTTGAGGATGAAGTTGGCATGGACCTTAGAGACAGCAGCCCTTCCTATCCTCTTCCCCTTTAATCCCGCCTCTTCAATGAGCCTCGCTGCTGGAGTCTTAGGATCTGGGTTTTTGAAGATACAGCCAGCATTGGCCGCGCCCAAGGGCTGGGTCTTCTCTCTCTTCTCTAAGAAAGTGTTCATTCTTCTGAGGATCTCCTCCTCTTTCGCTCTCTCCAGTCTCAGTCTGGCATCTAGGATTATGCTATCCTTCCCCAGGGGGCACCTACGGTAGCCAAAGTTTAAATCCTTCGCTCCCAGATCCTTTACCCTCCCTTCCCCAGACATCACCCGGATACTCCTGAGCCTCTGAGAGATGGAAAGGCCTCCTGTCCCAGCATTGGTTGCCACGGCCCCACCCAGACTCCCCGGGATACCGACAGCAAACTCCAGACTCCCCAATCCTTTGGAGGCGACCAGTTTTATCAAAGTAGAGAGTCTCACCGCCGCTCCTGCCAGAAGATGATCTCCTGAAAACTTGATGCCCTCAAAACCTTTTCCTAACTTTATGACTATTCCCCTTACCCCCTTATCCCGGACCAAGAGGTTAGTTCCCTGGCCCATTACTCTTAGGGGGAGCTTTCTCTTTCTGCTAAAGAGAATAATCTTTCTTAGATCTTCTATATCTTGGGGGGTAACGAAACAGTCCGCTGGGCCGCCGATGCCGAAGGAGGTATGCCTGGCCAGGGGCTCATCGAACTTTATCTCCCCCTTCACTATTTTTTGAATCTCTTCTCTAATTTTATTTTTGATTTTCCCTTTTTCATTTTTCATTTTGCATTTTTCATTTTCCTGAGGAGTTCCTCTCCTACCCAGTAGACATCCCCGGCTCCCAAGGTGAGGACCAAATCATTGGGCTCTAATATTTTTAAAAGATATTTAACTATTTTTTCTAAAGAGGCGATATATCTCACCTTTGGACTCTTCCTTTTAGCCATAAGGGGGAGAAGGTTTTTTGTCTTCACTCCCGAGATTTTCTTCTCACCCGCGGGATAGATCCTGGTGAGGATCAGGATATCCAGTCCTTCAAAACAGGCGGCAAAACCTTTTAGTAGATCCCTGGTTCTGGTATAGCGATGGGGCTGGAAGATGCCCACCAGTCTTTTCTTTGGATATCTCCCTTTAATGGTGGCGAGCACCGCTCTCACCTCTGTGGGGTGGTGGGCATAATCATCGATTACCAAGATAGATTCTTTCTTCCCCTTGATCTCTAATCTCCTCTCTACCCCTTTGAGGTCCTTCAATGCCTTCCTGATATTAGCAAAATCTATGCCCAGTTCCAGACCCACCCCAATAGCTGCCAGGCTATTTGAGACGTTATGGATACCGGGAAGACCCAGGGTTATTCTTCCCAAATTCTTCCGGCGATAGATAGCCTCGAAAGTAACCATTCCCTTCTTTCTCTTTATTCCTCTGGCCATAAGTTCTGCTGATCCCTTTAGGCCGTAGGTAAGATACCTCTTCTCCACCCGAGGAAGGAGATCCCGGATATTGGGATCGTCAGAGCAGAGTATGGCCAGGCCATAGAAGGGAACCTTATTGATGAACTCCAAGAAGGTCTCCTTCAGCCTGGAAAGGTTGCCATAGTAGTCCAGATGGTCCTCATCGATAGAGGTGACGATTGCCATGGCTGGAGAGAGATGGAGAAAGGAGCCATCCGATTCGTCTGCCTCTGCCACCAGGAAATCCCCTTTACCCAACTTGGCCGAACCTCTCGTCCTATTTAGTATTCCACCAATGACGAAGGTGGGATCCAGGCCTCCCTTAGCCAGTACCCTGGCCACCATGGCGGTGGTGGTCGTCTTTCCATGGGTGCCGGCGATGGCGATCCCCTCCTTCATCCTCATCAGTTCGGCAAGCATCACCGCTCTGGGGATGACCGGTATCTTGACTGCTATAGCAGCCTTCACCTCTGGATTATTGGAGGGGATAGCGCTAGAAGTAACTACTACATGGCAGGGACCAACCTGGGAGCCCTCGTGGCCAAGATAGACCTTTATCCCTAAATCTTTAAGCCTCCTGGTTACCGGGCTCTCTGTAATGTCTGAACCAGTAACCTTATAGCCCAGATTGAATAGGACCTCGGCCATACCACTCATCCCGGCCCCCCCAATGCCAATGAAGTGGATTCTTTCTACCTTTTTAAACATCCTTTTTCCTCGCCTGTTCCGACCGCCTTCGGCGAACGGATTCGGGGGGCAGGGCCAATCTATGAATGGACTCCACTACCCTATCCGTTGCCCAGGGCCTTCCCAACCCCCTACTTCTCTCCCTCATCCTTTCCAATCTCTTTCTATCTTCCATCAACCGCAGGATCTCCTCTGCCAACCTCTCTGGAGAGAGGTCCTTCTCCAATATTACCATAGCCGCTCCTTCTTTGGCAAGGAAGCGGGCATTATACTCCTGATGCCTCCGCGTAGCATGGGGATAGGGCATGAGAATAGCGGGTAGACTGCAGGCAGTGAGTTCGGCAAGAGTAGTCGCTCCCGCACGAGAGATGACTAAATCTGCCGCTCCATAGGCATCAGCCATATTATGCAAAAAGGGCTTTATGAGTAAAGGAATCTTACTACTTTTGGCGGCCTGAATGAGGTACTCGAAGTCGAAAAACCCAGAGAGGAGGATGATCTGGAGACCCTTTCCTTCTAAGAGACCTTTCTTTAGGATTTGAGCGAGGCAATAATTTATGGCC
>JAUWXM010000043.1 GCA_030616365.1 bacterium
CGCCTCTCTTTCCTCATTCCTCTCGCTTTCTCTCCTGGGATGATTTTCTCTCTTCGCGTCTCTGTTTTTCAATCTCTTCTTGAGCAAATTTGACAGAGACCAGCTTCGATACCCCGGATTCCTCCATAGTTACCCCATACATGGTATCCGAGGCCTCGATGGTTCCCCGGTTATGGGTGACGATGATGAACTGAGACTTTTTGGCAAATTCTACCAACACCCGGGTAAATCTACTGATGTTCGCTTCATCCAGGGCGGCGTCGATCTCATCCAGGACACAGAAGGGAGAGGGCTTGACCATGAAGATACCAAATAATAGAGCGATGGCCGTCAGGGCCTTCTCCCCTCCAGATAAGAGGGAAATACTTTTCAAAGTCCTTCCTGGCGGTCGAGCCTTGATCTCTATTCCTGATTCTAAGATATTCCGCTCATCCAATAGGACTAGGTCCGCCTTCCCTCCTTCGAATAGTCTAGTGAATACCATATTGAAATTCTCTCGTATTTGTTCAAAGGTTTTGGAGAAGAGGTTTCTCGTTGTCTTATTGATCTTAGCGATGGCCTCTTTAAGAGAAGTGGCGGCTTCTTCCAGGTCCTTCTTCTGGCCAGTCAAGAAGTTATACCTCTCCTCAAGTTCCTTATGCTCCTCCATGGCCACTAAGTTCACCGGTCCCATGGCCTCCATCTTCTCTTTCAACTCTCTTATCCTTACTCTATAGCCTTCCCTATCTTCTATCTCCTGTATCTGATAATCCCTTCCAATCTCTTCTAGGGAAACCCCATAATCCTCTCTCACTCTGCGAGAAAGGTTCTCCAATTCGAGGTTGAGCTCCCGGCCCTGGAAAGTTAATTCATTAAACTGACCCTGAAATCTTTCGCCTAAGGTCCTGACCTCTCTCAATTCCTCCTCTCCTTTAGATACTTCGCCAGCAATTTCTTCCTTTTTCTTTTTTAGGTCTTCAAGTTCTTTTTCTGCCTCTTCGCTTTCTCTCGATAATTCTTTCTGCCTCTCTTCCTCCTTGGCGATTAAATCTCCAATCTCTTCCTTTCTTATTTTCCCCTCATCGACCTCTTCTTGACGAGCCGCGATTGACTTAACAAGGTCATTGAGATCTTCCCTCATGCGCCCCAGACTTTCTCGAAATCCAGTCTCCTTCTCCACTAAGGAAGCGATAGAGATCTTAAGTGTCGTCACCTCGCCACTATTTTTACTAATCTCTTTTTCCCTTTCCCCAATCTCTTCCTTTAACTTAGCTGTCCTCTCCTGGGTTCCAATCTCCTTCTCCTTGAGATTTTCTAACTGGGCCTCCAGTTCTTCCCTCTTCTTGGCTAGTTCCTTCCCCTCTTTATTTAGTTCCTCCCCTTCTGCCTCTAAGAGCGAGAGGTCTTTCTTTACTCTCTCTCCTTGAGAGTCAATGCTTGCTAAGTCCCTTTCCTTAAGGTTAATCTCCAGTTCCTCTTTCTTAATATCAGAATCGATGCTTGCCACTCTTTCTCCAATCTCGAGTAACTTCTTCTCTAAATTAGCACTGTCCTCCTCTAACTTCTTAAGGTTCTCACCCAAGGCCTTGATCTCTCTGGTGAGTTCTTCTTTTTCGCTCTCTTTCCCTAACAAGCGCCTCAGGGAACCACCAGTAATCTCCCCCTGAGGAGTAACTATCTCCCCTTCGAGGGTAACTACTCTGATATCTCCCCTTGCCTTTCTGCTGATTTCAAAGGCCGCCTTAAGGTCTTCTACCACCAAGGCATTTCCTAAGAGATACTCTATAATCGGCCGATATCTTGCTTCATACTTGACGAGGCTAGAAGCAAGGCCAATGGCTCCCTTCTCCTTTATTAGAGAAGAGGGATTCAATCCTCTACCTGGCTTAATGGCCTTTAAGGGAAGGAAGGAAGCCCTTCCCAGACTCCTGGCCTTCAGATACTCCATGGCCTCTTGGGCGGCCTTCACATCCCGGATAACAATATTCTGTATCCTCTCCCCCAAGGCAGCTTCGATGGCCTTCTCATATTCTGGGGAGGTCTGGATTAGATCTATTACCACTCCCTCGATGCCCGATAGTCTATCCCGGGCAAGGAGAACCTCTCTCACTCCGCCATAGTAACCCCCAAGCCCTTCTTGTAGGAATTCTAAATGGGAGGTCTTCTTCGTTATCTGGGCCTTCAATCCATCGATCTTTTCCTCTAAGGCGTGAAGCCCTTCTCCATCTCTCTTCTCCTTTTCTAAGAGACTCTTCTTCTCCTCCTCGAGCCCAGAGATTCTTTTCCTGTGGTCTTGGATGCTCTTCTCTATCTCCCTCGTTTTTCCCCCAACATCCTTCGATTCCTTCTCAACCCTCGTCTTCTCAGTTAAAAGTCTCTCTTTCCTGATATCGATATTCCTCTGCCCGGTCTCTAGATATCTCAGGTCATTTCTGGTGCTGGCCGTCTTGGAGAGGGTCTCGATAATTTCATTCTTCAGAATCTCCAGGGAACTAATAGCCTTTTCTAACTCCTCATTAAGTCCTTTAAAGGATTGCTCTTTCTCCTTTGCTTTCGCAGTTTCTTCTTCAATCTGGGTGGCAAGGGTTTTTAATTCCTCTTCCCTTCTCCCTATCTCTTCCTCTAAACCCTTTTCTTTTTCCTTAAAGGCCTCTATCTCCTTTCTTCTTCTTGCCTTCTCTCCTTTAACTCCTTCTCCCCTTTCCTGATAGGTAGCAATCCTGTCCTTCGACCTCTCAATATCGCTTGCTATCTTGAATACCTTCTGGTGGATTTCGTAGAGGTTGCTCTCTATCTCCCTTGCTCCTTCCGCTATCTCTTTTGAGGCCTTCTCCTTTTCTTCTACCCTCTTTCCTAAGGATTCCCTCGAATCCTCTAACTTAGTAGTCTCCTCCGAAGAGGTTTCCTTTCTCTTCTTTAATTCCCGAAATTCAATAACCCCCAGATTTAGGTCCAGATCCTTTAATTCATCCTTTAACTTCTGATACCTCTCTGCTTTACCCACCTGTCTCTTGAGAGAATTGATCTGGCGCCTCACCTCTCCAATAACATCCTCTAGGCGCAGGAGGTTCTCCTGAGTGGCCTCTAACTTCCCGAGGGTCTCTTCTCTCCGGTGCTTATACTTTGAGATCCCGGCCGCCTCCTCAAACAAAAATCTCCTATCCTCTGGTTTGGAAGATAGGATGAGTTCGATCTTCCCCTGTTCAATCAGGGAGTAGGTGCTGGAACCTAAGCCAGTATCCATAAAGAGTTCCTGGATATCCTTGAGCCTTACCGGTGCCTTATTGATGTAGTATTCGCTCTCCCCACTTTGGAAGAGCCTTCTGGTGATGGTGACCTCCGTGAACTCAATGGGGAGTTTTTTATCCTCATTGGTCACTGTTAAGGCAACCTCTGCCATGCCCAGAGGTTTCCGGGCTTCGGAGCCAGAGAATATGATATCCTCCATCTTGCTCAAGCGCAGAGCGGTTGGCCGCTGCTCACCTAAGGTCCACCTGATGGCATCCGAGATATTCGACTTTCCACACCCATTGGGACCCACGATGGCCGTGAGGCCAGGTTCGAACTCTAACTTGGTCTCATCAGCAAAGGACTTGAACCCCTGCATGACCAGATTCTTGAAGTACATTCTTCTCTCCAGAATATCAGGGTATCAGGATACCAGGATATCAGGAACTTCCCGATCGCCCGATAACCCGATCACCTGATTCAATATATCATATTTTCGTCTAAAAAGCAACAAAAAAGTGCCCCTTGCTCAATCATATTCGGGATTCCTGGGCACTCTTTGTTTTTAGCGGATAGCAATGGTCTTCTTCAGTTCGTTATTATTGTCGTTTGTCTCCTTCACCTGATTAGCCTTATCTACTGAGGCAATGACCTTATAAGAACCTTTTTTCTTGAAGATGTACATGGTGTGATAGGTAATGGTCTTGTTGCGCGCCAGACCAGCTACCACATTTGTCCCCAGGCCCTGCCATAGTTGGCCATCGATATAGAGGGCGATGACAAAGTATCCCTTGGCATCTTCCCTGCCGATGTTCTTCACTGTAGTAGAGATCTTTACTATCTTCCCTGCCCGGATAGACTTCTCATCAAAGGAGAGATTGGTGATTATTAAATCTGAATTTCCGGCACTTAAAGGAGTTACCGGTCCCTTTGGTATGCTCGCCTCATCCTGATACTGAAGATGATGCTCGGGAAATATCTTCCACTGGCCAGCCTCCTTTACAAAATAGAGATAGAACTCCTTCCCAGTAGAAGGGTCCTTGCCAAGCATGCGCGCCTTTGTCGCTTCCTGCTTATCTAATCGATAGTTCCTGCTCTTATTCACCTGAGTCACCCAGGCAAGCAGCTGCTTAGTAAAATCGGGCATCTTCTTGAAATCACTCCCTATCTTCTCCTGTGCAGAACGAACAAAGCACTCTACATAGGTTGCCTCATCGCCATTCTCCCCGGCTTGAATCTGAGTGTTAAGTGTTTCTTTAGGGGTAGAGAACTTCTTCCTAAACCCTAAAGAGAAGACGAGAAGCAAAACTATTCCCACAATAAATAATCTCTTCATTTTCCTAATACCTCTTTAAACTTTTTTGTCAGTGCAGGAACTACCTCAAATAGGTCTCCCACAATACCGTAGGTGGCGGCATTAAATATGGGGGCTTCGGGGTCTTTATTGATGGCTACGATGATATCTGATGACTGCATCCCGGCCAGGTGCTGTATCTGGCCCGATATCCCACAGGCGATGTATATCTTGGGACAGACCGTCTTCCCCGTCTGACCCACCTGATGGGCATAGGGGATCCAGCCGGCATCTACTGTGGCCCTTGAGGCGCCCACTGCTCCCCCTACGGTCTTGGCTAATTCCTCAATAAGGTTGAAGTTTTCCGGTGCTCCCAATCCCCTTCCACCAGAGACGATGATGTCCGCCTCTTCCAGGAGTACGGTCTCCTCCATCCTCTCCACCATCTTGATCACCTCTGTTCTTAAGGGGATCTTTTTAGGATCGACCTCTATTCTAATTATTTCTCCCTTTCTCTCCTTATCAAAGGGGGCCTCCTTCATCACCTTATGCCTTACGGTAGCCATCTGGGGCCGGTGGTTGGGACAGATGATGGTGGCCATGATATTTCCCCCGAAGGCGGGCCGGGTCTGAAGTAAGATATTCTTCTCCTTATCGATCTCCAATCCGGTGCAGTCTGCGGTCAATCCCGTCTCCAGTCTGGTTGCTACCTTGGGAATGAGAGACCTTCCGATGGATGTCGCTCCGGCTAAGATGATTTCTGGCTTATGTTCACCGATTAGATCAACCAGGACATCGGCATAGGAGTCATCTCGGAAGTCCTTCAGTTTCTCATGGTCTACTAAATATACCTTATCTGCCCCATAAGCGATGAGTTCCTGGGCTTCTTTATCCATCTTCTCTCCTAATAGCATAGCGGCCAGTTCTACTTTCAATTGATCAGCCAGGGCCCTTCCCTTGCCCAAGAGTTCATAGACCACGCTCTGCACCTTTCCATTCTTCTGTTCAGCAAAAACCCATACCCCTCTATACTCCTCGAGGCCAGCCATCTTCACTTCCTTCTTGGTGAGTTCAATGGCCTTAAGGGGGCAGGAAGTAATGCATGCTCCGCAGAGGGTGCAAGTTTCTAAAATGACTGCTTTCTTATCAACAACTTCTATGGCACCATAGGGACAGCTGGGAATGCATTTCTCACAGCCAGTACACTTATCAGTTATCTTAATCTCAATCATTAAACTATCTTCGTCTCCCTCAGTTTTTCTACTAACTTCGCTGCCTGCTCTGCCGGCGTTCCCTCTATCGTCTCCCCTTTTCCTCTCGGCTGGGGAGTAAATATCTTGATCACCTGGGTGGGCGAGCCTTCTAATCCAATCCTATTCTCTTCGGCTTCTAAGTCTTTAGTGTTCCAGGTGATTATTTGAGCGTTCTTTGCTTTTAACTTCCCTTTTAAAGAAGGCATCCTCGGCTCATTTATCTCCTTCACCACAGTTATGAGAGCAGGAAGGGGCATCTTGATTACCTCATATCCTTCCTCCATCAGCCTCTCAACTTGGATACTATTCTCCTTGACCTCTTCGATCTTCTTCACATAGGTGACATGGGGGATATTCAGTTTCTCGGCGAGCCCGGGACCGACCTGGGCGGTATCGCCATCCATGGCCTGCTTCCCGCAGATGATGAGATCGAACTTTCCTATCTTTTTAATCCCCTTTGCTAAAGTATAAGAAGTGGCTAAGGTATCCGCACCAGCAAAGGCCCTATCGGATAATAAGACCCCTTCATCTATCCCTAAAGATATGGCCTCTCTTAGAGCATCCTCTACTTGAGAAGGGCCCATCGATATTACGGTAACCTTCCCTTGATGCTTCTCCTTTAGCCTCACTCCCTCCTCAATGGCATAGGTGTCAAAGGGATTGATAATGGAAGGGACTCCTTCCCTTATCAGGGTATTGGTCTTGGGATCAATCCTGATGTCCGTGGTATCCGGCACCTGCTTAATACAGACAATGATGTTCATAGAACCATCCTCAAAATTTAGTTAAAACTAAAATCTGAACTATTCTTTTTTCGGGGTTGATTTTCTTATTAAGGCTAAATAAAGAATCATAAAGGCGGCAGTAAAGATTACGCCAATATAGGCATTCCAGGCATAACTAATAATCTCAATTACTGGATTAACAACTATTCCCGTCCCTCTGCTTTTTTGAGTTAAGAAAATCCCATTTCCTATAAGTAGTGCTCCAAGACCTATGCCCACTAATCCTAATACTTTTCCAAAATATTGCTTAATAAATTTAAAACTTCTTTTAATACTATTAAAAACTCTTCCATCCTCTAAGACGATGATGATAGGGGTATAAGCAGCAAATACGAAAACGATCAAAAATAGCAACCAACCTATAATGCCTCCGACTACTGTAAAAGGAAAAGATGAGTCAGCTCTAAATATAAAACCAATACTAAATATTACTATAAACATTATTACTATAAACATTAAACTCATGACGCCGAATATTACTAAGTAAAATCCTAAAAGGCGGCCAAAATACTTTTTAGCGTATCTCAAAAATTGCCTTCCCCAAAATTTCTCTTCAGTCAAGATATCTCTTATTGAAGCCGTAATACCTCCTTCAACAAAGACGCCTATAATTATAAAGATAAAAACCATTAAACTGCTGAGCTTAGTGCGAACTGTAGGAATAGCAAGGCCCAACAAATTCATACAAAAGAGAACTAAAATCAACTTTTTATGGCTATGCGCTACTCTAATACCACCTTTTACTGCGTCTAATACTTTCATATTTTCCTCTTTTTTATCGAGTAGTTGATTCTATGACTTGGCCCTTGCAGCTTCTTATGCCTCCGGTTAGGAAGATAAGATAGACGACAATATAGAGCAGCCTGAAGAGGGGAAATGGAAAACCAGCGAGATTAAAGATGGTGGCCAGAAGAACCGGTGGGGTGAGGGCAAAGAGGGAGATATTGAAGAGGTTTTCATACTTCAGGTTCGCTTTGGTGGCAGTATTTACTATCAAAGCAATGAGGCTGAATAATAATATATGAATTAGTTTGGCGACTATGTAGTAAGGAAAGAAAAAAATGACTGTGAAAGGAAAAGCAAAGCGAGAAAGAACTTTCTTCCATTTCTCCGTTGCTTCTTTATTTAAGGTAAAAGACTTTATCTTCGAGAGGTCATATTCCCTGGTCTCAATCTCACTCTGCCTATGGATTAATTTATTCTTGGTAAGGAGAATCCCCTGTTTGTAAGAAGGATCTATGGTGGTTATCTTTCCTGTGGTATCAATAATGAATATGAAATCCTTCTCTTCGATGGTAAAGGGCTCCTGAGCATCTATTGATACTACTCCATTCTCTATCCTTATTTCTGGTAATCTATCCCCTAACTCCTTACTCACCTCATCTATCCCCTGAATCAAGGCCGTGCTACGTTTCATAGAAAGAACGAGGGTAATAAGGAGGATGAAAAGAAAGAAATAGCCGACACTCTTTGAGACCCTCTGAAAAGCAATCTCCTTATAGAACCTGAAACTCGTTACGCTCCTCCAGAGATTAATAAAGAATATCATTTCTTCTTCCTCTTAGCTGCTTCCTTAATTAATGCTAAGGCAATGATATTGCGTTGAATCTGGTTGGTTCCCTCATAAATCTGGGTGATCTTGGCATCTCTCATCATCTTTTCTACCGGGTACTCCTTCATATAACCATAGCCCCCGAATATCTGGACAGCATCTGTGGTGACCTTCATGGCCATATCACTGGCGAAGAGCTTACTCATAGCAGAAGGCCGGGCAATATCCTTACATCCCTTGTCTACCATCCGGGCTACGGCATAGACTAAGGCACGAGCGGCTTCTATCTGGGTGGCCATATCGGCTAACATATGCTGTATCCCCTGAAAGGAGGAGATGGGATGGCCGAACTGCACCCTTTCTCGGGCATAATCTATGGCCCTGTCCAGTGCTCCCTGGGCAATGCCCACTGCCTGAGCACCAATGCCCGGCCGAGAAGAGTCAAAGGTCTTCATGGCCACAATAAATCCCCCCCCTTCCTTTCCGATTAAATTTTCTTTGGGAACTTTACAATCGCTGAAGACCAGTTCCTTGGTTGCTGAAGCCCGAATCCCCATCTTATCCTCTTCCTTCCCAAAGGTGAATCCTTCTGTTCCCTTCTCAACAATGAGGGCGCTTGCTCCCCGCGCCCCTTTCTTCTTATCTGTCATGGCGATGATGGTATAGATCTCTGCCTCTCCCCCATTAGTAATGAAACACTTTGTTCCATTCAGAAGATAATGGTCCCCATCCTTGACTGCCGTAGTCTGGATGGCTGCGGCATCAGACCCGGCTTCTGGCTCTGTTAAACCAAAGGCGGTCAATTTCTTACCACTGGCGATATCTGGTAGATACTTCTTCTTCTGTTCTTCTGTTCCATACAAAAGGATGGGAAAGGCACCCAGGGCACTTGCCGCATAACTTACCGCCACCCCGCTACATGCCTTGGATAACTCCTCAGTCACTAAACAGAGGTCAAATACTCCTCCACCTAATCCACCATACTCCTCAGGCAAGAAGACCCGAAAAAGGTCGGATTGAGCCAAAACTTTTATTATCTCCCAGGGGAATTCCCCTTTCTCATCAAGTTCCTGGGCCTTTGGTGCGATTTTCTCCTCTGCAATCTTTCTCGCTAAGTCCCGGATCATGGCCTGCTCTTCAGTCAAGAAATATTCCATCTCTCCCTCCTAAACACGGATTTCTTTTTACTGCTTATCGCGTTAGCTTAAAAGCACGGATGGTCACGGATTCAAAACAAATGACTTATCAACTTAATTTCGAACATAGTAAGAAAACAAGGTTCTACTTTAGCAGGTTCTTATTAACTTATCAACTTGTTAACTGACTTCAGGGCTTGCTGGGCAGCTCTCTGTTCGGCCTCTTTCTTACTCTTCCCTTTACCCTTTCCTATAGTTTTCTTGCCCAGCCTGGCTTCTACAGTAAAGACCTTCCTATGCTGGGGGCCCCTTTGGCCAATGACCTTATAACTCGGCTTTCTCTTGAACCGGTCCTGAATAATCTCCTGCAACAGGCCCTTATAGTCCTGAAGATACTTCTCCTTAACCAGAAAATTAATCTCCTCACCGAATTCTCTTAAAATAAAATGGCGGGCTGCTCCCAGCCCGCGATCTAAGTAAAGGGCGCCGATTATT
>JAUWXM010000038.1 GCA_030616365.1 bacterium
TCCAGAGAAGTTGAAATATACCTTAAGAATTTCTGGAATAAAGAAGTATCTAAATTGTGAGGCAACCAGGATTATTCCTGAAAAGAAAAGCATTGAGATTGAAAATCTGGAAAGTGGCGAAAGGAAGAATGTCTCCTATGACTCCTTAATCCTCGCTACGGGAACCACTCCCTTTATTCCCCCTATCCCAGGACTAAGAGAGTTAAAAGATAAAAAAGCCTTCGTCATTAAGAGTCTAGAAGATATAGTGAAAATAAAGGAAGCGGTCAAGAAGGCGAAAAAAGCCTTAGTCATTGGTGCTGGAGCAACGGGCCTAGAAGCCGCGGTTGCTCTGAATAAAAAGGGTTTAGAAGTTACTATTATAGAGGCTTTAAAGAGCCTTTTGCCCAGAGCAATCGACCCCGATATGAGTGAAATCTTGGAAGAACGATTGAGGGAAAAAGGGATCAAAATACTCCTCAATAAAAGGGTGGAAAGGGTGAATGTGAAGTCGGTTACCATAGATGGAAAAGAGATTCCTAACGATATTATTATCATCTCCTGTGGGGTAAGACCAAACTCAGAACTGGCAAAAAAGGCAGGAGTTGAGACCAGTGATTATGGAATCGTAACAGATGAAAGAATGGAGACGAGCATAAAGGGTGTCTATGCTGCTGGCGACTGCGCCCAGGTCTTTTCCCTAATAGACAAAAGGCCTTTCTCGGCCTATCTCGCCACTCCGGCCTACGAACAGGGGAAAGTAGCAGCCATCAATGCCTCTGGCGGTGAAGCGAGGTATGAAGGAGCCTTAGCTGCCTTCGTTTCCCTCATTGCTGATCTGGAGATAGCCTCTGTTGGTTTCAATAAAGTTCAGGCAGAATCCTATGGTTATCAAGTAGTGGAAGGCAAGGCGAGGAGTTTGACAAAGCCAAAGTGGTTTCCTAGTGGGAAAGAGATTACTTCTAAGATTATTGCAGATGCCAAGACGGGTAAGATACTGGGTGCTCAGGAAATTGGAGAGGAAGGAACGGGCTGGAGGATAAATATCGTCTCTTTGGCAATAAAGGCCAATCTTTCCCTGGAAGATTTAAGTAAAGTGGAATTTGCTTATTCTCCAGCCACTTCTCATATTCCAGATGTTCTACTGACCGCTACCGATCTTGCTTTAAAAAAACTTAAACACGGATAAACACGGATAACAACACGGATGGACACGGATGAAGACGCCACTTTTTGAAATTCATAAGAGATTAGGGGCAAAGATAATTGAATTTGGTCCTTGGCTCATGCCCCTTTACTATACCTCTATTATCGATGAACACAATACGGTAAGGAATAAGGTTGGCCTATTCGATGTCTCTCATATGGGGGAATTCTCCATTAGAGGGAAGGATGCCTTAGCATTCATCCAGAGACTCATTACAAACGACACCTCTCACTTGAGCAACAACCAAGCCCTCTACACCCCAATGTGTAATAATAATGGAACGATTATTGACGATTTATTAGTCTATAAATTTAGTGACGAATATTTTATGCTTGTGGTCAATGCCACAAATATTGAGAAAGACTATAGATGGATAGAAGGGGTTGCCAGAAGATTTGATAAAGATATAAGCCTTAAAAATATTAGCGATGAGACCTCTCTTCTTGCCCTTCAAGGTCCGAAGGCAAAAGAGGCCTTGCAGAAACTGACCAATTTAGACCTTTCTCAGACAAAACATTACTGGTTCAAGGAAGGAAAGATAGAAGGGATTCAGGCTATCGTTTCGCGCACTGGGTATACAGGTGAGGATGGTTTCGAGATTTATATTAGGCCAGAATGCGCTTCTAAAATTTGGAATAGGCTCTTAGAAATTGGAAAGGAAGAAGAGATTAAACCCGTTGGCTTAGGAGCAAGGGATACATTGAGGTTAGAGTGTGCCATGCTCTTATATGGAAATGATATGGATGAGACAAAGACTCCCCTTGAGACGAACATCGCCTGGACAGTCAAATTCAATAAAAAAGACTTTATCGGCAAGGAAGCCCTGTTAAGACAAAAGGCAGAAGGAATAAAGCAGAGATTAATCGGCCTCGAACTCCTGGAGCGTGGCATTCCTCGTCATAATTATCTAATACTCAAAGATAAAGAAAAAATTGGCACGGTAACTAGCGGAAGTTTTTCTCCCACACTAAAGAAAGGCATCGGCTTAGGCTATGTAAAAACAGACTTTGCTAAAGAAGGAACCGAAATCCAAATCCAGAGAAGAGAAAAATTAGCAAAAGCTAGAATTGCAAAAATCCCATTCTACAGGAGGAAATAAATGAAAATACCTAAGGAATTGAAGTATGCTAAGACACATGAATGGATAAAGGTTGAGAAAGAAATAGGAACGGCAGGCATTACGGATTATGCCCAGGAGCAGTTGACGGATGTGGTCTTCGTTGAACTACCCCAGATCGGCAAGGTTGTTTCTAAAGGAGAAGCAGTGGCTGTGGTAGAATCAGTGAAGTCTGTCTCCGATATCTATGCTCCGGCGAGTGGTGAAATGGTTGAGGTAAATAAAGCATTAGAGAATAAACCAGGACTAATTAATGAAGAACCCTATGGAAAAGGCTGGATCTTTAAAATCAAAATAAAGAACCCGAAGGAACTCGATTCTCTATTAAGTGCGGAAGAATATGAGAAATCTATCAAGGAAGGAGAGAAATGAGGTTCATTCCAAACACTGATCAAGATAGAAAAGAGATACTCGAATTTCTGGGTATTAAATCTATTAAGGAACTATTCAAGAATATTCCAGAAGAACTCTTATTGAAGAAGAATTTGAAGATACCAAAGGGGTTCTCTGAGATAGAATTAGTAAGAGAGATGCGTTTCTTAAGTGAGAAGAATGCTGATTTGGAGCATTATAGTTGTTTCTTGGGAGCTGGAGCCTATCATCACTTCATTCCTGCAATCATCCCTCATCTAATGGGAAGGAGCGAGTTTTATACCTCCTATACTCCTTATCAACCAGAGGCGAGCCAGGGATTATTACAGACGATATATGAGTTTCAAACCCTAATCTGTGAACTGACCGGAATGGACGTGGCCAATGCCAGTATGTATGATGGAGCAAGCGCCCTTGCTGAGGCCATGATCATGGCCTTCCATATTACGGGAAGAAAAGAGGTCATTATCTCAAGGACTATCCATCCCGAGTATAGGGAAGTAGTCAAAACCTATGCTCAAGCGAAAAACTTAAAGATTATAGAGATTGAATATGAGAATGGCATCACATCTTTAGAAGAATTAAAAAGAAAAGTATCTGATAAAACCGCAGCCGTTTTAATCCAGAACCCGAACTTCTTTGGCTCCTTAGAGGATATAAAAGAGATAGAAAGAATCGCTCACAAGAACAAGTCCTTGTTTATTGTAGCAATAGTTGAGCCTACCTCTTTAGGATTATTGAAGCCTCCTGGTGAATTAGGAGCAGATATTGTTGTCGGGGAAGGGCAGTCCTTTGGCAATCCTATATCTTTTGGTGGTCCCTATCTGGGCTTTATGGCTACCAAAGATAAGTATATGAGAAAACTCCCCGGAAGGTTGGTAGGGGCGACTAAAGATTCAAAGGGAAGAAGGGGATATATTCTCACCTTGCAGGCCAGGGAGCAGCATATCAGAAGGGAGAAGGCAACCTCTAACATCTGCACCAACGAGGCCCTCTGTGCTCTGGCGGCCACTATCTATTTGGTTTCTTTAGGAAAGGAAGGCTTGAGAAGGGTAGCAGAACTCTCCCTCCAGAAGGCGCACTATGCTTTTGAGAAGATAAAGGAAATAGATGAATTTGAAGCGGCCTTTGCTTCCCCATTCTATAATGAGTTCATTGTCGAGTGTAGAGATGCCCAAGGGGTAAATCGAGTCCTGCTAAAAGAGAAAATCATCGGTCCTTTAGAATTGGAGAAATATTATCCGGAATTAAAGAACCATCTTCTATTCTGCGCCACAGAGATGAATTCCAAAGAGGAGATCGACGGACTAGTAAATATCTTAAGGAAGATAAAATGAAACTCATTTTCGAGAAAAGTAAACCAGGGAGGATGGGCATAAGCCTTCCCGATTGCGATGTTCCAGAGAAGAAGATAGAGGAACTAATTCCAAAAAATTCTCTGCGCTCTAAACTGAATCTGCCAGAGGTTAGCGAAGTAGAAGTAGTAAGGCACTATACTAAACTATCTACTCAGAACTATGGGGTAGATACCGGCTTCTATCCCCTTGGCTCCTGCACTATGAAGTACAATCCCAAAGTAAACGAAGAGATAGCGAAATTTCCCGGCTTTAAATCATCACACCCCTTGCAGGACGAGGGGCTATCCCAGGGAGCCCTGGAGCTTATGTATCATCTTGAAAAAATCTTATCTGAGATCACCGGGATGGATGGATTTACCCTGCAACCCGCAGCCGGTGCGCAAGGAGAACTAACTGGCCTGATGATGGTGAAGGCCTGCTTTGAGCAGAAGAGGGAGAAGAGGACCAAGATAATCGTTTCTGACTCATCACATGGAACGAACCCCGCTTCTGCCTCTCTATGTGGATATGAATCGATCACCATTAAGTCCAATGAGAGAGGAACGGTCGACTTAGAAGGGCTAAAGAGGGCTCTAAATGAAGATGTTGCCTGCATTATACTCACTAATCCCAATACTCTAGGCCTATTTGAAGAGGAAATATTAGAAATTACTGCTATAGCACATAAGAAGGGCGCTTTAGTCTATTGTGATGGGGCGAATATGAATGCCTTCTTGGGGATTGCCCGGCCAGGGGATATGGGCTTTGATATTATTCATCTTAATCTCCATAAGACATTCTCCACCCCTCACGGTGGGGGAGGGCCGGGCTCTGGTCCAGTAGGGGTTAAGAAATCTTTGGTTCCTTTCTTACCCAAACCGACTATTAAAAGGGAAAAGGATAAATATAGCTTAGATTATGATAAACCCTTATCTATCGGCAAGATTAAAGCCTTCTATGGAAACTTTGGGGTGATGGTCAAGGCCTATGCTTACCTGAGAGCTCTGGGGCCAGAGGGATTGAGAGGGGTGGCGGAGAATGCGGTTCTGAATGCCAACTATCTTATGAAGAAGTTAAAATCCTATTATTACCTTCCTTTCGATAGAACTTGTATGCACGAGTTCGTTCTCTCTGGGAAGAAGCAACTTGAGAAAGGTGTCCACACCAATGACATTGCAAAGAGACTCTTGGATTATGGATTTCATGCCCCCACCGTTTATTTTCCCTTGATTGTCTCTGAAGCCATTATGGTCGAGCCCACAGAGACAGAACCGAAAGAGATTCTGGATGAATTCGCAAGCGCAATGATTGAAATTGCCCAAGAGGCAAAAGAGAATCCAGAGATAGTAAAGACTGCGCCCCATCCGACCACCGAAGGCGGACGGACACCAGTAGGAAGGCTCGATGCCGTGGCCGCTGCCCGAAAACCCAACCTCCGCTGGAAAAAACTTGACAAAAGGGAAATATAGGAGTATAATTGTAATTGAGACCGAATTGCAACTAGGAGGGAGTATGATTACTGAGGAAGATAGATTCAGAGATTACCTAAAGAAGAAGGGATTGAAATTCACCCCGGAAAGGGAACTCATCCTAAAAGAGGTTTTTTCCTGCCATAAGCATTTTGATGTGGAAGAGCTCTTTAGAAGACTGCGCAAAAAGGATAGGGCTATCTCCCGAGCTACCATCTATCGCACCCTTCCCTTATTGATTGAGAGTGGTCTGATCAGGGATGCCCTCCGCTGCCGGGATAGGGTTTACTATGAACATGTCTTCGGTCATCCCCATCACGACCATCTGCTCTGTATCAAGTGTGGTAGAGCCATTGAATTTAGGGACGAGAGAATAGAAAAATTGCAGAACGAGGTCTGTAAAAAGTATGGTTTCGAACCCATAGAGCACAGATTAGGGATCAAAGGATACTGCAGGAAATGTCAAAAAAAATCTTAAAAAGTGCTTGACAAAGCAATTTTTTTAAGATATATTTGTAATTGAGACGCAATTGCAATAAAGGAGAGTACATGGTGAAACAAATTTCCTTAACCCACTTAAGAAGGGGTCAGAGCGGTCGGGTGATCCAGATTATGGGAGGCTTTGGTATGACCCGGCGGCTCGCCGCTTTAGGAATTAGGCCCGGGAAGAGGATAACTAAGATAAGTGCCATGTTCATGAGGGGCCCGGTTACCGTGAGGGTGGGGCATAGCGATATCGCCCTAGGCTTTGGTATGGCAAGTAGAATAATAGTCGAGGTAAAAGAACAATGAGAATTCTTCTTATGGGGAACCCCAATGTGGGGAAGAGCGTCATCTTTTCCCGTTTGACCGGGGTTCATGTTATCGCTAGCAATTATCCGGGAACCACAGTGGAGTTCACTAAAGGATGGGCGGAATATAAAGGGAAGAGAGTAGAGGTCATCGATGTCCCCGGTGCTTATACCTTAGAACCCACCTCCAAGGCCGAAGAGGTGGCGGTAGAGATGCTTAAAGAAGGGGATCTGGTCATCGATATCATAGATGCCACCAACCTTGAGAGAAACCTGAACCTCGCCCTACAGCTCATTGAGAGGGGAGTTCCCACAGTAATTGCTCTTAATATCTGGGACGAGACAAAACATAGGGGAATAAATATCAATGTTGAGAAGTTAGAAAAACTTTTAGGCGTTCCCGTTGTTCCTACGATAGGAATAACGGGTGAGGGAATAAAGGAATTATTCTCTCGCCTGGAAGAGGCAAAACGAAAGAAACCAATAAAGCGCACAGAACACCAGAGATGGGATGAGATAGGAAGAATTATAGATAGAGTTCAAACCCTCACCCATCGCCATCACACCCTCCGGGAGATACTGGAAGAAGCAAGCATCAGACCCTTAAGCGGCCTTCCCATCGCAATACTTGTCCTCTTTCTCTCATTTAAGATAATCCGCTTCATTGGTGAGGGACTCATCGGTTATCTCTTGGAGCCCCTCTTCACCAAGCTCTATCTTCCTCTAATAATGAAATTGAGCCTCTTTCTGGGAAGCGGAGGTTTCCTTCACGACATTTTAATCGGTAAGCTAATAGAAGGAGGAATCGACTTCATCCAGTCCTTCGGCCTTTTGACTACGGGGCTCTACGTACCTCTGGCCATGGTTCTTCCCTATATTCTCTCTTTCTATCTTGTCTTAGGAATCCTAGAGGACACCGGATACCTTCCCCGCTTAGCCATCCTTCTAGATAATCTGATGCACAGACTCGGCCTCCACGGCTATGCCATCATTCCCAACCTATTGGGCCTGGGATGTAACGTCCCCGGAATCCTAGGCACCCGCATCCTGGAATCGAAGAGGGAGAGGTTTATTGCCAGCGCTCTCATCTCCATCGGCGTTCCTTGTGCCGCGCTTCAGGCCATGATCTTCGGTCTTGTAGGAAAGCATGGCGGCCAGTACGTCTCTATGGTCTATGGGACATTATTCCTCGTCTGGCTTCTCTTAGGACTTATCTTGAACCGTGTTCTGAAGGGCTTCAGCCCTCCGCTATTAATCGAGGTTCCTCCCTATCGCCTGCCTCCCTGGCGAACAATGGTGAAGAAACTCTGGATGCGTATCCTCGGTTTCGTAATCGAGGCCCTACCCCTTGTATTATTAGGTGTTCTGGTAGTCAACATCCTCTATTTCTTAAAAGTATTTGACTTCCTGGCCAATCTCGCGGCACCTTTTATCCATGGAATTTTAGGCCTTCCCAAGGAAGCGGTGGTGGCTTTGGTCATTGGTTTCTTACGTAAGGATGTTGCCCTGGGGATGCTCGGTCCCTTAAACCTTACTGCCCAGCAGCTGGTTGTGGGTAGCGTGGTTTTGGCCATGTCCTTCCCCTGCATCGCCACCTTCATCATTCTTCTAAAAGAACTGGGGCTAAAGGATATGCTCAAGGCCACTGGAATCATGATTTTTAGTGCCTTCCTAGTAGGAGGCATCCTGAATTTAATTCTCTAATTAAAGCCAGTCCGGATAGCAGAGTAGTCTTTAGAGGTCTGATTCATTACGAAGAGGAGTTTGAAATGGCAGTTCTAAAAGTTAGATTATATAGTAACCCTATCCTGAGAAAGAAATGCCCAGAGGTGGAAGAGGTTGATAAAGAGATTAAGAAACTCCTCGATGATATGGCAGATACCATGTATCATGATGAAGGAATAGGTTTAGCGGCTCCTCAGGTTGGGGTTTTGAAGAGGGCAATTGTGGTTGATGTGGGAGAAGGATTGACTGCCCTGGCTAATCCTAAGATTCTCTGGCGTCAGGGAAAGGCAACAGGTCCTGAAGGGTGTCTCAGTTTACCGGGTATTTTCTTAAAGATAAAGCGTTCTCAGGAAGTAATTGTTGAAGGAATAGATAAGAATGGGGAGACAAAGCAGATTGGGGCCGCGGGCCTCTATGCTCGTACCTTACAACATGAGATCGACCATCTAAATGGAGTATTAATTACCGACCACATCTCGCGTAAGAAATTAAAGTCTATCAGACAACAATTGAGAAAGATAGAGGAGGGGAGGTGATTGAGATGCCATTGGGCAACGGAACGGGACCAGAGGGCCGAGGTCCAGGGACCGGAAGAGGACTGGGAAGAAGAGCCGATAGACCCATGGGTGCTGGTATCGGAACACCACGCGGGGGTGCTGGCAGAGGTCGCCGTGGCGGCAGAGGAAGAGGAAAAATGCGTGGCAGCAGGTAAGGTTGCTTAGAAGACGAAGATAGTGAGAGGGCAGATGATTAAAGAGAATGTAGAGAAGATATTGTGTGAGTTGCCAGAAGGTGTAACATTGGTGGGAGCGGCGAAGACCAGGACAGCAGCAGAGATTCAAGAAGCTGTAGATGCCGGGGTAAAGATTATTGGGGAAAATTATGTTCAGGAGGCGGAGAGGGCATTTAAGGTAATCGGAAGAAGGGCAAAGTGGCATCTCATCGGACCACTACAGAGGAATAAGGCCAAGAAAGCCGTAGAGATATTTGATATGATAGAAACCGTTGACTCTGTAAGGATAGCAAGAGAGATCGACAAAAGGTGTAGAGTAATCGGTAAGATAATGCCGGTACTGATTGAGATAAATAGCGGTAGGGAAGAGCAGAAAGCGGGTATTTTCCCTGAGGATGCTTTAGAGTTAATAAGAGAGATTTCGGGTCTTTCCAATATAAAGATAATGGGTCTTATGACCATGGGTCCTCGTTTTGGGAATCCCGAGGATTCCCGACCCTATTTTGTAGAAACCAGGAAGATATTTGAAAAAATTAAGCCACTTAATTTACCAAATGTTAAGGTGCAATATCTTTCCATGGGTATGACCAATTCCTATAAGATTGCTATAGAGGAAGGGGCCAATATGGTGAGGATAGGAACCCTGATATTTGGTCCCCGTGAGGGAGACCAAATCTAGCGAACCGTAGGTGAGCGTCCTATTTGGGGAGAGATGATGTTTGGACAGATAGCCAGAGAATTAAAGAGACATGCCCCATTCACTGCTTTCGGTGCCGTTACCGGAATTATCATTATGTTCCTTTTTTACCGTCTCCCTTCCAGGGTTTCCTATAATATTTTCTATACCTTACATCCCATCCATATCGTTTTAAGCGCCCTGGTCACGGCATCTATGTATAAGCTCTATCGGAAGGGTAAAGTTAGAATCTGGATTTTACTTATCATTGGTTATGTTGGCTCAATCGGTATCGCCACTTTAAGCGATTCCATAATTCCTTATTTAGGAGAGACCTTACTTCGTCTTCCTAATAAGGAAATCCATATTGGTTTTATTGAGAAATGGTGGCTGGTAAATCCTTTAGCAATTATTGGTATTGCCCTTGCCTATCTCAAGCCGACTACCAAATTTCCCCATGCAGGCCATGTTTTACTGAGCACCTGGGCATCATTATTCCATATTATGATGGCTTTGAGCGGGGTAATAAATTGGATCTCGGTTGTTATTACTTTCTTATTCTTATTCCTTGCGGTCTGGATTCCCTGTTGTGTAAGCGATATTGTCTTTCCCCTTTTATTTGTAAAAAATAGACGCAAAGGCGCAAAATAGAATCGCCAAGACGCCAAATTATCTTTTTAGCGCTTTAGCGGATTCTTTGGCGCTTTGGCGGTTGCAAAGGAGGTAAAGATGCCCATTTATAGTTATCTCTGTAAGAATTGTGGGGAGAAGTTCGATCTATTGGTGGGGGTTACTGTGGAGAAGGAAGAATTAAAATGTAAGAAATGTGGCAGCAAAAAGATTACCAGACAGATAAGCGGCTTCAGTGTTGGCAAATCATCAAGTTCCAGCTGTGATTTCAGTTGTCCCACTGGGACCTGCCCTCTGGGATATGGAAGGTAACAAAAAATGGAAAAAGAATTGGAGGTTAACAAAAGGAAAAAACTGGCGATTAAGGCGGCGAAAGAAGCAGGTAAGATATTAAAGCATTATTTTGGCAGAACTATTCAGGTCAGAGCCAAAGGCGAAAGAAGTCTGGTAACCAATATCGATCTGAAAGCAGAGGAAAAGATTGTGAATTTAATTAA
>JAUWXM010000067.1 GCA_030616365.1 bacterium
TCCATTCATCCAGAGGATAGAGGAAGAGACACCTGTCCAGACCGCGGGTAAGAACGAAGGGGGTAATCTTCTTCCCCCTTAGTTTTGCTGGTAGGACGAGGCGGCCTTTCTGGTCTAGAGAATATCTATACTCCCCTAAATACATCTTTCACCCCAAAGGATAGCCCCTCTCAATATATCTTAAGCCCCGGAGCCCAATGGGCTCCGGGGGTGCCCAGGACAAACGGAGACCCACTTTCTCCCACTTTTTCCCACTCGCTGAACATAATATACCATAAAAACCCATTTGTCAAGTCTTTTTTTAAAAATTTTTAAAAAAGAAGGCCCCGAGCAATCGGGGCCTTCTGAAGTAGATCTATAAGCCGGGTCCTGTTCCCCGATAAATCGGGGCGATGATCATTTGTCTAGGTCCGATGTTACCATGGAACTCAAGCAGCCAACCCGGGAATAATAACGAGACGGGCCGTCTCTCTCCCTCTATTTGGCCTTGCTCCACATAGAGATTGCCTCGTTTCACCCCTCCGACTTTAAGTCGGAGGACTCGTCTCTGTGGCTCTTATCCGCTCCGATATATATCAGAGGACGGGTATTACCCGCTATGCCGCCCTGTGGAGCCCGGACTTTCCTTCCGCCCGTCATACTTATGACGGGCGGACGATCATCCGATCTACTTCATAAACACTATATCATAAAAAGGAGGATTTGTCAACCCCGCACCTTTTCAATATTCATTTTTCATCTTAATGCTTTGAATGGATAAAAGATGCGGGGTCAAATTCCGAGATTTATTCCCTTATTCGCCAATCTATCTGCTTTCTTATTCCTCTTCCGGGTAATATATCTTATATCTACTTTTCTGAAGTTCTTTAAATTCTCTTTTGCCTTTTGGTAAAAATTTTTTAAAGTCTTATCCTTCACCCGATACTCACCAGCCATCTGCCTTACCAGTAACTCGCAGTCGGAATATATGGTCAAAGCTTCGGCCCCCAGGCTCCTTGCCCTCTCCAAGGCAATGAGTAATGCCTGATACTCGGCTACATTATTCGTCGTTTTCCCGATATACTCACATAGCTCGTCAACCAACTTCTTCTTTTCACCATAGATGATGACCCCCACCCCGGCTGGACCGGGATTTCCCCGCGAGGCCCCATCGATATAAATGAATAGTCTTTTCTTCAGAACAGGCAGGGAAGCAACCTCTTTCTTCATCAAGTCCAGAGCATAGGAGAGGGTGGCCTGAATATCCTCTGCAGTAACCTTGGGGAATTCTTCACATATCTCTTTAAAAGAATTACCACTGGCGAGCAACTCTAAGATGAGTTCACAGGGAATTTTCGTTCCCCCAATATGTGGTTTTCCTCTCAGAACCTTGGGGTCCTTTACAATTCTACTCATCCTTCCTTCCTATATAGAATTCTATTGCAGTTCTCACAGGTAACGAACCTGTTGCCTTTTTTCACCTCGCTTACTATCTGGGGAGGGAGGTTCATGTGGCATCCTCCACAGGAGGAGCCTTCTAAGGGGACGATGGCCAATCCTCCTTTTCCCTGGCGTAGTTTCTCGTATCGGGAGAGAGAGCTCGGACTAACCTTTTTTGCTATCTTTTGGCGGGTGATATTTATCTTAGCGATTTCCTGGTCCAGAACCTCAGTCTCTTGTTTTGCTTTCTCTTCTTCTCTGGAGAGCTCTTTCTTCTCTTCCTTCAACTTTTCTTCAATCTCTTTAATCTCTTTTATTCTTCCTTCCTCTAGCTCCAGGGACTTCAAGATTTCTTCTTCTGAGGCCTCATTCTTCTCCTTAGTCAGAGCGATCTCTTCTTCCAGAGCAGCATAGGCCTTATTATCCTTAACTTGGTATAACTGTCTCTGATACTTCTTTAGCTCTATCTCCCGGGCCTCAAGCTCTCTTTCCTCATGCCTTCTTTTCTTTTGTAAATCCTCCAGTTCCCCCTTCGCTTCCCGAAGCTTTTGGTTTATCCTTTCCACCCTTTCTTTAAAGGGAATGAGTCTCTTGGGTAATCCAGCCTTTTTCTCTTCCCTTTCATCGATCTGGCTATCGAGAGTCTGAAGCTGGACCAAGAGTTTTAGGTCCTCTAACATACCTTTTCCTCATGGTGGGCGATAGGGGATTTGAACCTCTGACCTCCACGATGTGAGCGTGGCGCTCTAACCGCTGAGCTAATCGCCCAAATTTTTGAAAGAAATTTGGATCCCGAACCCAAAGGGTGAGGGACCTTGTTAACTAAGGCCTCTCGGCCTTGCAGCCTCGAGATCATCCCGACCAAAGGTCGGGATGGTGGGCCCTGAAGGGTTCGAACCTTCGACCGACGGATTATGAGTCCGTTGCTCTAACCACTGAGCTAAGGGCCCTCCTCATTCTATGCCCCAGGTGATATAGCTTTTGAGTGTCTTGCTTCTTAGGGGATGGCGAAGTTTCCTTAAGGCCTTGGCCTCTATCTGGCGCACTCTTTCCCGGGTAACGTTGAAGATAGTCCCCACCTCCTCTAATGTTCGGGGAGTGCCATCATCTAGGCCAAAGCGCAGGCGGAGTACCTTTGCCTCCCTCTCTGATAATGTAGATAAAACCTCCCTTATCTGTTCCTGAAAGAGTAAAAATGCGGTGGCCTTTGCTGGAGAGACGGCTTTCTCATCCTCAATGAAGTCCCCAAATAGGCTATCCCTCTCCTCTCCAATAGGGGTCTCTAAGGAGATAGGGTTCTGGGAGATGCGCAGGATTTTCTGCACCTTGGCCACAGGGAACTTCATAGCTTTTGCGATCTCTTCTGGGGTGGGCCCCCTTCCCAGCTCCTGAACCATATGGCGTGAGGTGCGGATCAGTTTATTGATGGTCTCGATCATGTGGACCGGGATCCTTATGGTCCTCGCTTGATCGGCAATTGCTCTAGTGATGGCCTGCCTTATCCACCAGGTAGCATAAGTAGAGAACTTATATCCTCGTTTATATTCAAACTTGTCCACCGCCCTCATGAGACCTATATTCCCTTCCTGAATGAGGTCTAAGAAGGAGAGTCCGCGATTCACATATCTCTTGGCAATGGAGACCACCAGTCTCAGGTTGGCCTGGACCATGGCCGTCTTTGCTCTATGTCTCTTCTCCTCCTCAACCTCAATCTTTCTGGCCAGCTCTTTTAGGGTAGCGGTCTTGTGGCTGGTCTTCCTCCCTACCTCGCGGATCTTGGCCAGAAGTCTTTTGATCTCACCACTTGTCTTCTTAAGTTTTTCATAATCTATTCTCTTCCTCAGTTTTTTCCTTAACTTTTTCAGGCGCTTCTCCATCTTCTCATAAGAAAGGCCACATCTTCTCTCAATCTTCTTAATCTCTTTTTCCATCTCTTCTATTCTTTGGACATACTTTAGCACCTTCTGAGCGATTTTTTCTACTTCCCGGGGTCGAAGGTTGAGCTCCTTTAAACTCTGGGCGATCCTTTTCTTCTCTACCTTTATTCTCTCTTTTAATTCTTCTCTTTTCCTCTTTCCCATCCTTTCTTGAAGGAAGGACTTATTGGCTCGAATAATAGAGTTCTTTGCCCTTTTAATCCTTCTCGTCAATTGCAAGGTCTTCTGAATCATCTTCTCTTCCTCTTCCTCAATGGTAACAGTCTTCACCGGGATATAAGAGAAGTTTTCTATCCTTACTCTTCTCTTTTCCAGGCGAGCTGCAGTAGAGAGGACCTCATCCGGAGTAAGGGAAATCTTTAGTATAATCTCTTTTAATCTCTCCTGGGCCTCTTCCATTCGAGATGCCAGGTCGATCTCCTGGGAACGGGTAAGAAGAGGGGTTCTACCCATCTGGACAAGATACATCCTCACCGGGTCCTCAATCCTTCCCTCTGCGGGGGGAAATTTCTCTAAAGGAATGGGTTTCTCCTTTAGATCCCGAACCACTATCCCTTTCTTCTCCAAGGCAATCAAAATATCATCGATCTCGCGGGAGGCAATGACCTTTGGGGGAAGGACTTCGTTCAGTTCATCCCAGGTGAGATACCCCTTTTTCTTTCCTATGGTAACCAGTTTCTTTAGAATACGGGAAGATATCTTTTTCTTTTTAACCATTCTTCCTCCTTGCAACCACTAAAACACTAAATTTAACTGAAAGACACAAAATTAGAATTCTTTGTGCGTTTGTGTTCTCTTTTGAGCCTTTGTGGTTTCAGCCGCGAAAGTGCTTTAAGAGTTCCAGATAGCGCAGCCTTTTCTCTTGGCTGATGGCCCCCTTCTTCTCCAGAACCTCTCTAATCTCTTTCTCTAATCTCTGATACTCCAACTTCAGCTTACTATCCCTAATGGTCTTTATTAGATCATTGAGCGCTTTCTCTTTTCTGGGATACTCTTTCTTCTCCATGAGAAGGGAGGTGACCATCTGGCTCAAACTCTCATCCTGCAACTGGTCCATTATCCTGGCCGGGGAAAGGGATTCTTCTCTGGTGCTTAAATCGAAGATTACCTGGGCGATCCTTTTATACTCTGGATGAACGAAATCGGAGGGCGCGAGCTTCTCCTGCACTAAAGGAGTAAGGCTCTCATCCTTCAGGAGAAGTTGTATGAGGGAGGCTTCTGCTTTGCGGAGAAGATCAGAGGGTTGGGAGCCAACCTTGAGGGCTTCTCTTGAGAAAGGACGGCCTCTTTTTATCTTCTTTAACTCTAACCAGAGAATCTCCTCCTCTATAGAAAGCTTCTGGGAGAGCCACCTTATCTCCTCCCTCTGGCGGATGAGGCTTTTCTCTTTGGCTATGGTAGGAAGAAGATCCTCTACTATAGCAATCTTTCCCTCTACCTTCTTGGGGTCAAACCTGTCCTTGGCCAGCTGAAATCTCCACTCAATTAAAGGGACGGCCTGGAAGAGAAGGGCTTGGGAGAGGAGTTTAGAGAAGGCCCCTTTGCCCTTATCCTGAACGAAGGTATCTGGATCATAGCCTCTGGGAAGGGAGGTTACCTTTACCTTTACTCCCTGCTCCAGAAAGAGATCCAATCCCCTTAAGGTTGTTTGAATTCCAGCCATATCGGCATCATAGAGCATAGTGACCTGAGTGGAGAATCTTTTTAAACGATAGACCTGGCCCGGGGTCAAAGAAGTCCCCATAGAGGCAATAAAATTCTGAAACCCTTCCTGATGAGGCAGGATAACATCCATATAACCCTCAACGATTACCGCCTCCCCCTTAGAACGGATAGCCTCCTTTGCCCAGTTTAGACCATAGAGTATCCTCCCCTTATCATAGATCGGGGTCTGAGGAGAGTTGAGATATTTCGGCTCACCAGCACCCAATATCCTCCCTCCAAATCCCACCACCCTATTCTGAAGATCAAAGATGGGGAAGATGATTCGATTCCAGAAGTAGGGCTTCCCTTGAGATGTCAGGAGTCCCCCTTTTACTAATAATTCTCGGTCAAAGCCTTTCTCCTTAAGCCGGGATAGGAGCCCATTCCAGGAGGAAGGAGCATAGCCCAACTTGAATTTTTCAACCGATTCCTTCTTTATCCCCCGACTCTTGAGATATTCATAAGCCTTTTTCCCTAAAGGATGTTTTAAGAAAAGATTATGGAAGTAACTAGCAACCGATCCGTTCAACTGATAGAGTCTCTCTTTTTCTTTGGCCAGGATCTCTTCTTTCCCTGTTTTGGTGATCTCTGGGAGGGAAATCCCGGCCTTCCTGGCCAGGCTCCTCACCGCTTCGGGAAAAGAGATATTTTCATACTTCATCAAGAAGTTAAAGACATTCCCCCCAATTCCACAGCCAAAACAATGAAAGATCTGCTTCTCCGGACTGACTATAAAGGA
>JAUWXM010000039.1 GCA_030616365.1 bacterium
TCTTGCTCGCTTTCTTTCTTCCCTCTTCCAGAATCTTATTGATTATTTTTGGGTTCTGTAAAAGTTCTTTTCTTTTTTTATGGAGGTCGGAGAGGGCATTCACCAAGATGGCAGCCAGGTTCTTCTTGCACTCCTTACAGCCCATCTCTGCTTTCTTACATTTCTCTTCAATCTCTGGGACTTTCTTTTTATTATATATCTGGTGGAACTTGAAGATGGTGCAGATAGCGGGATGCCCTTTATCCTTGAGAGTCTTTCTTGCGGGGTCGGTAATGGCCTCCGCCACCTTCTCCCGTATTGCTTTCTCGTTGTCAGAGAGGTAGATACAGTTATTATAACTCTTACTCATCTTCCTTCCATCTATTCCGGGAAGCCGGGGAACCTTAGTTAATTTCGCTTGGGGAATGGGAAAGACTGGCTTATAGAGATGGTTGAACCTTCGGGCAATCTCCCGGGTCAGTTCCAGATGAGGAAGTTGGTCCTCTCCCACGGGAACCACCCCCGCCTTATAGATTAAAATATCTGCTGCCTGAAGAACGGGGTAACCCAGGAAGCCATAGGTGGAGAGATCTTTCCCTTTAATCTCTCTTAACTGTTCCTTATATGTGGGACACCTCTCAAGCCAGGGAATGGGGATGAACATGGAGAGAAGAAGATGTAATTCAGAATGCTCCGGGATCTGGGACTGGATGAAGATGGTGGACTTTTTGGGATCGATGCCGCTGGCCAACCAGTCAATTACCATCTCCTTTATATTTCTCTTTATTTCTCTGGTATCCGCATAATCCGTGGTCAGGGCATGGAGATCAGCCACCATATAGAAGCATTCATATTTCTCCTGTAAATTCTTCCAGTTTGTTAAAGCACCCAAAAGATTTCCCAAGTGAAGCCTGCTGGTGGGCCTCATACCACTCAATACCCTCATATTCTAAACCTCCAATTTTTACCCCGTCCCTCGTAATGCCTCGCTCTTCAGAGTGAGGTGCGGGGTTTACTTAAGCATTTTTCCTAATAGTTCCATGAATAGCTGGGGCCCAAGAAGAAGTTGGGCAAGAAGCATAACAATAAATCCAATAAAACGTAACAGTCCGAAGTAGAATAGGGCAAAGAGTAAGATAATAAAGCCGAAGCGCTCTAATTTATTATAAGTATAGGCTAACTGGGGAGGAAGCAGTCCGGTTAAGATGCGTGAACCATCTAAAGGAGGTATGGGTATTAAATTAAATACCGCAAGCAATAGATTGATAAAGATTCCAAAGCCGAGTAGTTTACCAATGAAGGTGTAAGGCTCGATGATCCCCGCCCGCAGAAAAAGAGTACATAAAATAGCTAAGATGATATTAGCTAAAGGCCCGGCTAACCCAACAGCTATCATATCCTGTTTTGGATTGTGCAGGTTTCGAAAATTTACCGGCACCGGCTTTGCCCAGCCAAATATGAAAGGAGTTTCTATGTGGGTGCCGGTAACAAGAGGCATAATGTGTACCTGTATAATATAGAGAAAGAGTGGAAAAATGATGGTACCTATCGGATCAATGTGGGCAATAGGATTCAGAGTAAGTCTTCCTGAAAGTCTAGCTGTGGAATCTCCCCGTCGCTCAGCTACCCATCCATGCGCGTATTCATGAACCGTTACTGCAAATAAAAGAGCAGGTAAAATAATGAGTAACTTCTCTATGTTATTTTCTCCTTGTTTTCATAATTAATCCCTTAGCCATCGCCCACTCCTCTTTTTTGTTTTTAACCTTTCCGTCCAATCTGGCCTCGAAGATCCTATCCAATACTTTCTTAAACTGTGGTCCAGGCTTTAAACCTAATTCTTTTAATTCCTCTCCCGTTATCTTTATTTTCACCCCCCTTAAATCTGTCAGGTAAAGGATTACCCTTTCTTTTAGGCGGGGATTTTTACTCTTAGTAAGGATTAGTAGTAGAACCTCTAAAGGTAATTTAATAAGTCTTTTATAAATGGTGCTGGAAAGCATTCTCTTTCTTCCCGCCAAATCATGAAGCAGATGCTCTTCTACCTCTTTAGAGGCGATTATCTTATCGAAGTTCTTCCTCTTAAATTTGAACCTCTTGGCCAATTGCCTGGTTCTTGACAAATCCAGGTCTTCAATCAATGCCAGAAGGTTTACCAGCCACCAGGAAACCTTCTCCCCCTGGAGCATCTTCTCATACTCTTCCTTCTTTCTTTCAATCTCCTTCAGGATTCTCGTTATTCTTTTATTTAATCTGATGTCCGGGTGAACGTATCTTAATACCCGAAACTCCTTCATCCTCTTTATAGCACCCAGAGGTCTTCTCTCATTCAGGATAAGAATTAACTCATTCCTCACCCTCTCGTTCCCCAATTTCTCGAATAGTCTTTCTCCCAGGGCATTCTCGATGAAGCCCTGAGTCTGGGGGTCGATTCTAAAGCCATACCTCTGTTCAAACCTTATCGCCCTGAATATTCTGGTGGGATCCTCAACGAAGCTCAAATTATATGAGACGCGCACAATCTTCTTCTCTAAGTCTCTCTTCCCTCCATAGAAGTCAACTAAGTCTCCCAAACCCCTTCTATTTAACTTAAGAGCCATGCTATTTATGGTGAAGTCCCGGCGATAGAGGTCCTGTTTCAGGGAGGCGAACTCCACTCTCGGTAGGGCAGCAGGATACTCATAGAACTCGGTTCTCGCCGTAGCCACATCTATCTTGAAGCCATCGGGAAGAATGACCACTGCAGTACCGAACTCCGGAAATCTCTTTGCCTCTCCCCCAAGTTCTTTGGCCAATTTCTGGGCAAGGGCGATCCCCTTTCCTTCGACCACGATATCGATGTCCAGATTTTCTATTCCCAATAAGAGGTCTCTTACAAAGCCTCCTACAACGTAGGCCCCCATATTCAGCTCATCCCCTACTCTCCCAATTCTCTCCAATAATTCTCGAATCTCTTTAGGAAGCCTCTCTTTCATCAGATCTCTCACCTTGTGTCTTGTTGCTTTTGATAGATCGGGCGCCAGATCATACTGACTATAGGGCTTCTTTACCATATCCTCATGCAGGATGCGCAATAGATCCGTTCTGGTAACAATGCCCACCATTCTCTTTCTTTTTATGACTGGCAAGCGGCCGATGTTATGTTCCAGCATAAGAGACTGAATGCCAGAAAGGGAAGTATCAGGGGTAACGGTGATGAGATTGGTTGACATATATCCCTTTACCCTAGAATGGCCGAAGCTGTGATGGATGGCCTTGTCGATGTCGCTTCTGGTAATGATGCCCACCAATCTTCCCCTCTCCATAACGGGTAATCCGGTATGGTTCCATCTAAGAAGGATCTTCCTGGCCTCTTCTACCGTAGTATCTATAGGGATGGTCTTCACTGGAGAAGACATCATATCGCAGGCCCTGACCAAGGGTTTCACTCTCTCCTTCAGAACCCGTATCAGTCTCTCCTTCACCCTTTCTAAGGACATCTTCCTTATGGTGGCACTCGCTGCTTGAGGATGACCTCCTCCTCCAAACTCCTGGGCAATATTTCCCACACTCACGGTCTCCAGTCTACTGCGGGCAATGAGGTAAATGCGTTCCCCCATCCTTACCAAGGTAAAGATAACATTCAGATTCTCCAGATCCATTATCTTATGTACCAGGACCGCGATATCCCCGATATACTCCTTGCTCTCCGCCTGGGCAATATCTATCCTGATTCCATTAATGAGATGGGGCTTACAGGAAGCAAGGAGCTCGTTCAAGAGGACGACTTGGGAAGCAGAGAGCTCCCGATTCATGAAGTCCGAGACCATGGATAGGTTCGCTCCTTTAGAGAGGAGCCAGGAGATGGCCCTCAGGTCCTCTCTGGTAGTGGAGGGGAAGGTGAAGGAACCAGTATCCTCATAGATCCCCAAGGCCAGGATAGTCGCCTCCAGATGGGTGAGGGGGATTCTCCTTCTCTTCAATATCTGAGTAAGAATGGTTGTCGTTGCTCCCACCTCCTTAACCTCCTCTAACTTTCCTCTTATATCCTTCGGACCCCGAGGGTGATGGTCATAGAGGTGAACTACAACTTTTCTCTTCTTTACCAACTTCTCAAATATCCCTAACCTTCCTGCTATCTTGGTATCGACAATGATGAATCTGGTTATCCTGTCCAGATCAATATCCCTTAGCCTGGTGATCTCAATGATGTGCTTGTGGAGGGTGACGAACTCCCTCACATTCCTTTCACAAGAGCCGCTGAAAGCAAGAAGGGCCTCGGGATATAACTTCTTGCAGGCAAGCATGCTGGCTAAGACATCGAAGTCCGCGTTGCTATGACCCACAATAACATCCACCAATATCTCCTTACAGGTAATATTAAGTAACAATGAACATTGAACAATGAATAATTTTAAAATGTTACTTGTTACTTGGCGTTAGCCACGAGGGTGATATTTCCTATGTATCTCCTTCAACCTCTCCTGATCCACATGGGTATAGACCTGGGTGGTTGAGATGTCACTATGACCCAGCATCTCCTGAATGCTCCTCAGATCCGCCCCTCTCTCTAAGAGATGGGTGGCGAAGGAGTGCCTCAAGATGTGAGGGGTAATCCTCTTCTCAAAGTCCACTCTTTTAGCATACTTCTTGAGCATCTTCCAGAATCCCTGACGGGAAAGGGAATTGCCGAAGCGATTGACGAATAATTCTTTGGTATCCTTCTTTCTTACCAATCTCTCTCTTCCTTTATCCAGGTAACTTTTAAGTGCTTCCTGGGCATGAGAACCCAAGGGGATGATCCTCTCCTTCTTCCCCTTCCCCAAACAGCGTAGATACCCCACTTCAAGATTAACATCCATTATCTTTAGATTGATGAGCTCCGAGACCCTTACCCCAGTAGCATAGAGAAGCTCTAAGGCTGCTTTATCCCTTAAACCCAAGGGGTCTTCTAAATCCGGTTTTTCAAGCAATTCCTCTACCTCTTTCAAGGAGAGGGTCTCAGGTAACTTCGCCCAGACTTTTGGCGATTCCAGGTTCATGGTAGGATCAGTTGCTAAATAACCCTCTTGGGCTAAGAATCTATAGAAGACCTTTAGGGAAACTAAAGAACGAGCCACGGTTGTAGAAGCAAGACCTTTATCTTTGAGCTCTAGTAAATAGGTCATGACTTCATGCTTCGTCGTCTTTCCCAAGGTGAGGATGTGGCTCTTGCGCAAGAAGGCGATATACTTCTTTAAATCACTCCCGTAGGAAAGGAGGGTATTCTGGGCCAGGCCCCTTTCCACAGAGAGATAGCTCAAGAACTTTTCGGTCAACTCTTCCATCTCCCCCTCGCCCCTACTTTCTTACTCTTCTTCTCTTCTACTTTCCTACTCTTGTAAGAAAGGATTATTCCTTTTTTCTCGGCCGATGGTGGTCTCCTCCTCATGGCCCGGATAAACCTCTATCCCATCTTCCAGAGGAAGAAGTCTCTCTTTAATGGATTGAACGAGCATCGTGCTCGAAGCACCGGGAAGATCGGTTCTGCCTATGGTATTTCTCATGAGAGTATCTCCAGTAAATAGCCTGTTATCTACTAAGAGGCAGATGCTACCCCTGGTATGGCCTGGGGTATGGATGACTTCAATCTCTAAGTGCCCAAGGGAGATCGTTTCCCCGTCTTTTAAGAGCCTATCTGCCGGAGGAGATTTGGTCACCCTTCCCCAGAAGATAGCTAAATTCTTCACTGGCGAACTTAATAGATTCCTATCATCCTCATGAATGAGAATCTTTGCTCCGGTTGTTTCTTTAACTTTTGCATTCGCTCCGATATGATCCATATGGCCATGGGTATTGATGATATACTTAACCTTTAAATCATTACTCCTTACTACCTTAAGAATCTCCTCTCCTTCTGCGCCGGGATCGATGATAGCTGCCTCTTTCGTCTCTTCATCAGCAATAATATAACAGTTGGCGAGCATGGAGCCAGTCATAACTTTTCTTAAGAACATGGGCATATCTTATATAGTTTACAATAACTTATTTCAAAAGGCAAGCACTAATTTTTCTTGCTATCCAAAATAAGAGTGACCGGGCCATCATTGTGAATTTCTAAAAGCATCTTGACCCCAAATATTCCACTTGCCACTTTGAGATTGCATTCTCTCAAGAAGTTAATAAACTTCTCATATAATTCTTCTGCCTTTTCTGGTTCTGCTGCCTGAATAAAGCTGGGCCTTCTCCCTCTCTTGGTATCCCCATATAAGGTAAATTGGGGAACGACTAAGACTTCGCCCTTAATATCTAATAAAGAGAGATTCATCTTACTCTTTTCGTCTTCAAATATTCTTAAGAGAGCAATCTTATCCGCCAAGTACCTAACGTCTTCTTCCCGATCATCTTTACCTATTCCCAGAAGGATAACCATTCCTTTACCTACTTCTCCGACTACCTTTTCTCCTACAGAGACCTTGGCTCTTCTTACCCGCTGGATGACCGCTCTCATCTATTACAGCTCTTCTCTTTTTCTCCCATAATATACCTCATCCTCCAGGGCGCCCAGATAATGTCCATTCTTTCGTCCTTGCAAACTTGGAATGTTTGAAATCAGTCTTTAAATGGTATTTTACTTACTCCGCCGGTAGTGCCCACCCAGATACAGTTATCCTTTTTATCGTAAGTTAGGCAATTAACTTGAAAGCCTGCTAAGCCTTTTTCGCAATTGTAGATAATTCGTTTCCCTGTTTTTCGGTTGTAGCAAAGAAGCCGACCGCCCCTTGGGGCCTGACCCACCCAGATATATCTTTTGTTGGGAGATAAAAGAAAAGCATAGGTACGTCTATTATCTACTTGGGTTATTACCTCGTTTTTAAGATCATAATAGGCCAGACCATTATTAGCAGCGTACCACACTTTACCATTTTCTATTTGGATATCGTAGATGCCTAAAGCTGTTATTTGAGGGTAACTTTGCCACCTTTCAGTCTTCTTGTTGAATCGATAAACCCCTCCTTGCTTAAAGCCTACCCAGAGATAATTGGGATTAGACTCATCTACTGCAAGACAGCCTACTCTTCGCATAGGCAGGCCTTCCTTAGTAGTATAAGAATACCATTGATGAATCTTTCTATCATAACGGCTAAGACCATTGAAGGTTCCAAACCAAACTTCTTTTCCACTAAAAGTAATGGAGGTAACCCAATTGGGAGGAAAAGTATCTTTCGTTGTGAAATAATCCCAATTATCTGTAGTAGTATCTAATCTACGAACTCCGGAGGAGGTTCCAAACCAGATATATCTTTTTTCTACTGGGTCCTGTTTGATTACTTCAACATTGCTATCTCCCCAATAGGTGTGCCAGGAATCTGCCTTCTTACTATATTTTGTTATTCCATGTAAAGTTCCTAACCACATATCGTCGTCAATTAGAGCAATATCATTAACATCATTGCTAGAAAGTTTTGACCAGGCAAAAACTAATTCTTCTTTATTTTGCTTCTTATCAAAGCGATAAATCCCACCTCCTAAATAGGTATTTTCTTTCCAGGTAGGATTAACGGCTAACCAGTTCAAATTAGAATCATACCTATCTTGAATAATACGCCCTATTTTTAGGTTTCTAAAATTACTGATTTGGCTTAATTCACCCGTCTCTCTATCCAAACGATAAAGACCGTCCTCTGTTCCTATCCAGATAGCATTAATGCCAAAGGTAAAAGAATTTACCCTGGTACCAAAAAATGCAGTTCCTATCGGTAAATTCTTCCATTCCTTAGTTTTACGGTTATACTGGAAGAGGCCATGGTATACAGTGCCTATCCAGACTAAATCAGGATTATAGGAATCTATCTTAAAACCAGTGATAGAGTGAATATCTGTCCTGTGCTTCTTTTGATGTTGGGCTAAATCATCAATAGTAAATTGTGTTTTCCAACTATCTTTGCTGTGATTATAGGTCACTATCTTTTCAGAACCAACAAACCAGACAAGTTCAGATTGAATCGGATCAAACTCAATGCTCCTTAAGTGGGTACTTGCGGTAACTATAATCGATTTGTAGTAGAGAAATTTTCTTGTCTTTTTGTTATATCTTATTATTCCTCTTCTACTGGTAAACCAGATATAATCTTGATGAAACCTGTCTTTCTTCACATCGGTGAATTCACAGATTGAAGATTTATCTTTAAGGTTAATATTAATCCATTCTTCTGTTTGAAGGTTATATTTTGATATTCCCCAGAAGGAACCTATCCAAAGTGTATCTTTATCGCGGGCCAAAGAAAATACTTCGTTATTTAACAGGCCTTGGGCTGTAGTATAGGTAGTCCACCGCTTCTTATTTCTATCATATTTCAAGAGCCCGCCTTTAGTAGCAAACCAAACATAATCCTTATCGATTGGGTCAGGAAATATTTGATTAACATAATTGGGGCTGGTGATATTCTCTATTTCTGTCTGGGGGCTTCGAGAAATAATTCGAGCCTCAAGAGTAATCGGGGTTACTACCCTTTCTTCCGGGAGAGAAGGAGTAGAAACCCAATGTATCTTCTTAGGTTTAGCAGCTCTTAATTGTTTCTTAATAGAAGGTATTCTATAGATAATATCCACCCCTCCTGTAGGACTATAATAAACACTCCGCACGGAATAATAAATATTATCCTTTTTATCAACCCCTATACTTCGGCAGTACCGAGCAAGAGGTATTTGAAGAAGATAGGAACCTTTACTATTAAATACCTGGATACGTTTGTTATTGGTATCAGCAACATAAATAAAAGCCTTACTATCAATAGCAATGCCAGAAGGGTTTTTGAATTCTCCCCTACCCGACCCAGCACTTCCAAAAGCAAAGAGAAACTTTCCCTCAGCACTGAATTTTTGAACCCGGTTATTGCACCATTCTGTGATATACATATTTCCTTTCTTATCCAGAGCAATCCCGTCTGGATGATTGAAGGCTCCGGGCCTTAACCCTTTTTGTCCCATGGTAAAGATCTCGTTTTCTCGAGAATCAAACTTCATTATCTTATTTGAAATTCTTATTACGTACCGGTTACCTTTCCTATCAAATTTTTGATCAGAAACTTCACTGCCCGAAAAATGGAACTGAGCAATGCGTTTGCCCTTTGAATCAAATTTTTCATTATTGATATAAAAATTTCCTTCTTTGTCAGGAAGAAGGACAGAATCACGATAGAAGACTGGATCATTAGGAGTATCAAGTTTTATCTTTTCTATCATCTTTCCCTGAGCATCATATTTTACAATCTCTTTTTCCATCCCCCTTAAAAGATACAAATTATCCTCTTCATCCAAGGTAAAACTGGATAGATCGGTAGTAGTGATAAACTTCGCCACCGAGGGTCGAAAGGCAGGTTTTGGTCTCTGTAAGCCAGCACAGCCAACGATCGATAGTAGTAACAATATTCCTAGAAATAGAATAATCTTTTGCTTCATTTGCTACCCCCTTAGTTTAAAAATATTTTAATAATTCTTTTACGCTGGGAATGATTAAGTCCGGCTTTAATTCTTTAAAGTCTTCTTTTGTCTTCTTGCCGCTCAATACCGCCACCGTTTTTACGCCTACTTTCTTTCCCACCCTGATATCTATGGGATGGTCTCCAACCATAATGGTTTCTTCTGGCTTACTCTTCAAGACCTTTAAGGCCTTCTCCAAACTATGAGGCTCAGGTTTGACCGGTCGAATGTCATCCCGGGTCAATAGAAGGTCATAGGTAAAATCGTTCTTCCCCAATCCGATTCTTACCGCTTCCTTACAGTTTCGAGTAACAATCCCTATCTTTATCCCCTTTTTCTTTAATCTCTTCAGAGTCTGGCAGGCGCCAGGAACGACCTCTGCTTTTTTAGCAGCCACCACCTCTCGCTCCCTTAAAAACCCCTCTGCTTCTCTATTAAACTTTTCTGCTTTCTCCGGGTTATGCTTCTTTAATTCTTCAGTTATTGTTTCTACCAACTCGATTAGAAAAAGATCTTGATAAAGAGTAGGGTCTACACCATACCCCTCCACTATAGAATAGACTTCTCGATAGATCTCAGGGAAGTTTAGATTTAACTGAACCAGGGTTCCATCAAAATCAAAAAGAACCGCAGCAATCTCTTTAAACCTAATCATAAATATCTATCTCTTCTTCGGATTTTACTCAAGAAAAGGATGGCATATGAGAGAGGGGAGAATAGCCAACCCCTTCCTTTAATTACCGCTTTTGCCTCTTTCAAGTTCCTTAAGAATTCCTGGGGACCGTTAAACTCCTCTAACTCCATATAAGCATTTCCTATCTCAAAGTGGGTGTGAGCATCGCTGCCC
>JAUWXM010000057.1 GCA_030616365.1 bacterium
CGGCACCGGTTCAAATCCGGTTGGCGGCACCAACCTACGCCAAGGCTTCGGTTGGCAGGCCAGTAAAAGGGCTTGCCCGCCGAAGTCCAGAGGACGAAGGCGGGCGGTTAGTTCAGAGGGAGAACGCCTCCCTTACAAGGAGGAGGTCGCAGGTTCAAGTCCTGCACCGCCCACCATTTCGCTTTAGCGAAATGATCTCGCCCTTCGGATCTCGCCCCTCAGGGATCCCGCAGATCCCTTTCGGGATCAAGGGAAAGATCCTCAGGATCTGGGAGAAAGGAGCAATAACGACTGAGAAACCTGAAGTATTTTGCTTTAAATATTTGTAGGATAATAGATGGAGGAATTATTTGTGTTACATGAACTATTAAAGCGCAAAGGGATTCTTTGCGCTTTCTTTTTGAGCGAAATGGAATAGGAGATGGGGAGAGCATTCGTTACTGATGGACAGTGGAGGAAGACCCTCGCGGTAGTTCGTTCCTTAGGAAAGAAGGGAATCGAGGTTACCGTAGGAGAGAATATCAGATTGGCTACCAGCCTCTTCTCTAAATATGCCACTAAAAGAGTAGTCTATCCTTCTCCCGGAACCAAACCAGATGCTTTTATCGATTATTTATTAGACGAGTTGAAACAAGTATCCTATGATGTCCTCTTTCCTATGGAGGAAGAGACTTTGCTTCTTGTGGCAAAGAATCAAAAAAAGATCTCAGAACTCACTTACCTCCTGATCCCTGATTATGAGAAGATCGAGTTTGCCCGGAATAAGAAGAATATTATAAAAAGGGCCCGGGAATTAGACATTCCTTGTCCCAAGACCTGGTTTATTGAAGACATTAATGAAGTGGAAAAGATTGCCGGAGAGATTCAATATCCAGCAGTAATCAAGCCTCAGGTGAGTTTCGGCTCCTATGGGATTAAACGAGCAGGAAATAAAGAGGAATTAATTTCAAAATATAAAGAGGTCCACAAGATTTATCCTCTTCCCTTAATTCAGGAATCCATTCCCCGGAAAGGGGAGGCCTTTGGAGTAAGTGCTCTCTTCAATAGGGATTCAGAACTGCGGGCGGTCTTTGTTCATAAGAGATTAAGAGAGTATCCAGTCACTGGAGGCCCGAGCACCTTAAGAGAGAGCGTAAGGAATCTCAAGGTTCAAGAATTAGGATTGAGATTATTGAAGGCTCTAAATTGGGTAGGAGTGGCCATGGTGGAGTTTAAAGTAAACCCTAGAGATGGAAAGCCGAAACTGATGGAGGTCAATCCCCGGTTCTGGGGCTCATTACAACTTGCTATTCTATCTGGAGTAGATTTTCCCTATCTCATCTATCGGATGGCAAAGGAAGGGGATATCGAGCCCGTCCTTGATTATAAAATAGGAGTGAGGTGCAGGTGGATGTTTCCGGGAGATTTTCTTCATTTCTTCTCCAATCTGAGAAGGTTCAGATGGACTCCTAGCTTCTTTAACTTCAGAACAAACTATGATATATTATCCTTAGAAGACCCTGGTCCCACTTTAGGCCGCGCACTTTCTGTCTATAGCCTCCTCTCCCAGAAAGAGATAAGGAGACTACTCTTCAGGAGATAAAATGCTTAATGCTTTGACGGTTGATGTTGAGGATTGGTACCATATCTGTGGAATGGAAGATATCTTCCCCCCTTCTAAATGGGACAAATACCAGGACCGGGTCTTAATCGGTTTAGAAAAACTATTAGATATCCTGAGAGAAAGGAAAGTAAAAACTACCTTCTTTATTTTGGGATATGTGGCCCAGAGGAATTCCCAGATTGTAAAGTTGATAAAGAAAGACGGCCATGAGATCGCCACCCATGGATATGGCCATATCCCGGTCTACAGGCAGACAAAGGAAGAGTTTAGAAAGGACTTAAGAAAATCAATAAAAATCATTGAGAAAATAAGTAAGAGTAAGATTATTGGTTATCGGGCACCGGAGTGGTCGATAAGGAAGGATACCTACTGGGCCTTTAATATCTTAAAAGAGGAAGGCCTGAAGTACGATTCCAGTATTCTTAAAGTAAGACTCATCGGTGAGCCGACGGTCAATAGATATCCCCATAAGGTCAAGACAAAGAATGGAGAGATATCTGAGTTTCCTCCTACCATTATGAGGACCTTTATGGGGAATATGCCCATCGCCACTGGTTGGGGATTGAGGTTTGGGATCTGGTGGGATATTAAGAGAACAGTCAGGAATCTGAATAAAGAGGGAATACCAGCCCTATTCTGCATCCATCCCTGGGAGTTCGATCTGGAGCATCCCAGAGTGAGACTTCCCTTCTGGAGGAACTTCGTCCACTATACAAAAATAAGGAGCACCTCGTATAAATTGCACAAATTATTAGAAGAGTTTGAATTTGGACCAATAAGAGAAGTCCTAGAAATATAGCTACAAGCTACAGGCTATAGGCTACAAAAGGCTTGAGACTTATGGCTTGAGGCTTGAAGCAGCGACCGAAGGGAGCTTTAAGTGAAAGTGACTTTTCCCCATATGGGGAGGATGGATATTTTTATTAAGGGAATGGTTAAAGCCTTGGGCATGGAGATCGTAGTTCCTCCCACAAACTCCAAGAAGGCCCTGGACTTAGGGGTGAAGTATGCCCCGGAGTTCGTCTGTCTGCCCTTTAAGTTAATGCTTGGGAATCTGATAGAAGCTTTTGAGAGAGGGGCAGATACCGTTATCATGGTAAGCGATAGAGGCCCTTGCCGTTTAGGATTATATGGCTTACCTATGCAGATTATACTAAAGAACTTGGGCTATAAGGCCAACTGGCTCATTCTGAATACTCCTCATGCCTTGCATGGTCTCTTTCAGTTGGGGATAGATAAAGATGTTGTCAAATATCGGGATAAATTGACCTTTATGGATGGATTGCTCGCCTTCCACTTTGGCTGGAAGAAAATGCTTGCTATAGAGGAGATCGAGAGGTTTTCTTTAAAGATTAGACCCTATGAAATAAATAAGAGAGATACCACAAAGATTTTATACCAAGGAATGAAGGCTATTGAGAATGCCGATAATCTATACGATCTTAAGAAAGCAAAGAATGGAGTAATAAAAGATTTAAGGAATATCCCGCAGGATAGAAATAGAAGGCCACTAAAGATAGCTATCGCGGGAGAGATCTTCGTAGTCCTGGACTCCTTTGCTAACCTGGATATTGAGAAGAAATTAGGGGAACTGGGCTGTGAAGTGGATAGAACCATCTGGTTCTCTACCCATATCCTTCATCATTTGGGACTGGATAAGTTCATGAGAAGGAGCAAAAGGAGAGCCATCCAGGCAGCAAGACCCTATCTTAAATATCCCATTGGTGCGGAGTGCAACGCTACGGTGGGATACGCCGCCCTCTACGCCAAAGAGGGATACGATGGCTTTGTCCATCTCATGCCCTTTACCTGTATGCCGGAGTTTGTGGCCGGTGGGGTCTTGACCCGGGTGAGCAAGGACTATGGCATTCCCGTATTTACTGTGGAACTTGAGGAACATTCCTCCCAGACCCATCTCATGACCAGATTGGAGGCCTTCGTCGACCTTCTCCATAGAAAAAGGGCGAAGAAAAGAGTTAACAGTTAACGGTTAACGGTAAACGATACCACCATACTGGAGGTAAAAAAATGGATACCTATTTAGGGGTCGATGTTGGATCAATAAGTACCAATTTAGCAGTCATCGATGAGAAGAAAAAAGTTTTGGCCTGGGAGTATCTCTTGACTGGGGGAAGGCCAATTGAAGCGGTTCAGAGGGGCCTGAGAGAGATGGAGAAGAAGCTGGCAAAGGAACTCAAGATAAAGGGAGTGGGCTCTACGGGAAGCGCCCGACACTTGACAGGGATATTGGTAGGGGCAGATACGGTGAAAAGCGAGATCATCGCCCATGCTGTGGGTGCCTCCCAGCTCATCCCGGAGGTTAAGACTGTCTTTGAGATCGGAGGGCAAGATTCAAAGATCATCATTGTCCGGGATGGGGTGGTGGTGGACTTTGCCATGAATACCATCTGTGCTGCAGGCACTGGCTCCTTCTTAGACCATCAAGCCCAGAGACTGGGAGTACTAATAGAGGAGTTCGGGGATTTAGCTCTTAAGGCAGAGGCCCCTACCAGGATAGCGGGCAGGTGCACGGTATTTGCCGAGTCGGATATGATCCATAAACAACAGACCGGCCATACCACAGAGAATATCGTGGCTGGCTTATGCCAAGCCCTGGTGAGAAACTATCTTAATAATGTGGGGAAGGGGAAGGAAATTTTGCCTCCTATTGTCTTCCAGGGAGGGGTAGCAGCAAATAAGGGGATGAAGGCTGCCTTTGAAGAAGAGTTAGGATATGAAGTCATCGTCCCAGAATATTACCATGTCATGGGTGCCATCGGTGCTGCTATACTTGCCCAGGAGACGATAGTTCAGACAAAGAAGACAAGATTCAAGGGCTTTGAGGTGAGTGAGGTAGATTATAAGACCCGTTCCTTCGAATGTACTGGCTGCCCCAATTTATGTGAGGTGATCGAGGTCTTGATGGATAGAGAGGTAATATCGAGATGGGGGGATCGGTGTGGGAAGTGGGAGGTCCTGGAGAAGTAAGAGATGGCTATCAAAGTAGGTATTCCCAGAGCATTACTTTATTATCGTCTCTATCCTCTTTGGAAGACATTCTTCAATTCTTTAGGGATAGAGGTGGTAGTTTCGGGTAAGACTACTAAGAAATTGTTAAAAGAGGGCCTGAAGTATGCGCCGGATGAGACCTGCCTATCAATTAAAGTGGCTTTTGGCCATGTGCAAGACCTAATGGACAAGGTAGACTATCTCTTTCTACCGAGATTGGTGAGCCTGGAGAGAGGAACCTACATCTGTCCCAAGTTCATCGGCTTTCCGGATATGATAAGGAGCGCTTTTGATAACCTCCCTCCCTTGATTGATACCTCCTTTAACCTGAGGAAAAGACCAAGCAATCTATTTTTTCCTATGTATCGGATAGGAAGAGTCTTTAAGAAATCTTTTCTTACTATTCATGAGGCATATAAGAGGGCTTTAGAGGAGGAATCTAAGTTCCTATCGTCACTTCGAAAAGGGATCCTGCTTCCTGAGATCCTTTATAGTTGGGAACAGAAAAGAGCTCTTAGACCATCCAATCCCAAAGGAAATCTCTGTATCGCTTTAGTTGGCCATCCCTATAACCTCTACGATTCCTTTATCAATCTCGACATTATTAAGAAATTAAAGGACCTGGGAGCAAGAGTAATTACCCCGGAGATGGTAGAGCCCCTTGAAATTAAGAAAGAGACAGATAAGATCCCCCAGGAGGTCTACTGGAGCCTGGGAAGAGAGATCGTAGGAGCCAGTTTTTATCTCTTGAAATCGAAGTCCATAGACGGCTTGATTCACCTGGGCTCCTTTGGCTGTGGCCCGGACTCCTTCCTAAGGGAACTAATAGCTGATAGGGCAAGAAAGCATCCAGAGATCGCCTATCTCTCCCTCATCCTTGATGAGCATACGGGAGAGGCAGGAGTAGTCACCAGATTAGAGGCCTTTATAGACTTAATAGAGAGACGAAAGATGGCAGGTCGCAAGTCGCAGGTCGCAGGTCGTCACTTACAAAGCGATAAGCGACAAGCGATAAGCCATTAGCGCGACCAAAGGGAGCTATTTTGAAGCCAACTTTTCCTCACATGGGGACTATTGGGGTTTTAGGTGAAGCGATCCTCAGGCGCTTTGGCCAGGAGGTCATCCTCCCTCCGAAGACCAGCAAAAGAACCCTCACTCTTGGTTCAAGATACTCTCCGGAGTTCGCCTGCCTACCCTTAAAAGTCACTTTGGGCAATCTAATTGAAGCCCTGGAGAAGGGGGCAGACACCATTGTCATGCTTGCTGCTAGAGGCCCCTGCCGCTTCGGCTACTATGCCACCTTGCAGAACCTTATATTGAAGAATTTGGATTATGAGTATGAACTCATTACCTTAGACTATGATATGCCCAATAATTTGAGAAAATTAAAGAGGCTGGCCAAGGGAAAGAACTGGTTTCAGATTGGAGAGGCATTTAGATTCAGCTTCTTGAAGTTACTTACCCTGGAGAAGATGGAGAGATTAGCCCATAGAATAAGGCCCTGCGAAGTTAAGAAGGGCTCTACCACTAAGGCATATGATGAGGCCTCCCGGATTATCAGGAGGACATTCTCTTTTAGAGAGCTTCGCTGGGCAAAGAGAAAGGCTACTTTTCTACTTAAGAAAATTCCCCAGGATAGAACCCGCAATCCCTTAAAGGTAGGAGTGGTGGGGGAGACCTATACTGTCTTAGAACCCTATGTCAACTTGGAGGTCGAAAGAAAGCTGGGTGAGATGGGCTGTGAGGTGCATCGTCCGGTCTGGGCAACAGAGTATATGATCTCTATGCTCCCCATCTTTAACCGCTGGGGGCCGAGACGAAAATATAGAAAAGCAGCCAAACCTTATCTGAAAGAGGAGGCAGGAGGAGAGTGCATCGTCTCTATTGGGGGAACGATTCTCTATGCCAGGAGGAAATTTGATGGCGTAGTCCATATTGCTCCCTTTACCTGCTTACCCGAGATCGTTGCCCAGGGTATTCTGTCCAAAGTGAGGAAAGACTTAGGTATTCCTATCCTTACCTTAGTCTTGGATGAGCATACCGCTCAGGCAGGACTCATTACCCGCCTGGAAGCCTTTGTCGACCTCCTCCAGCGCAAACAAGCAAGACAGAAGATGAAAGGGAAACAAGGGTGATAAGAGTAGCAAGGGTGACAAGGGTTTTAAACCCCTGTTTCCCTTGTGCCCCCTGTTTCGCGTGTAACCCTTGAGCTATCTAATCTCTGCTGCCTAAGGAGTTTTTTGTGGCTATTCGAGTTGGCATTCCCAGAGCATTACTTTATTATCGCTTCTATCCTCTGTGGAAGACATTCTTCACTGAATTAGGAGCAGAGGTAATCGTTTCCAAACCAACCACTCAAGAGATATTTAGGAAAGGACTTAAGAAGTTCATTGGTGATACCTGCCTTCCTATGAAACTGGTCTTCGGCCATGTGATTACTCTGGCCGATAAAGTAGACTATCTGTTCATTCCCAGGGTAGTGAGCATTGAGAAGGATACCTATCTTTGTCCCCACTTCGC
>JAUWXM010000074.1 GCA_030616365.1 bacterium
ATTTGAGATGGTAGCAGGAAGGCTTCTCTATTGGGTGGGTCCTGGCCCTCTTTCTTCTCTTTCCATGGGATATTCCCTTCGGCCACTTAGCCTTCCCTCTTTTAGGCTTCATTCTTCCTCACTACGTTCGGACACGGATTGTCACGGATTTATTATCCCAAAGGGATCCCTTCGGGACAGATTAGTACAGATCACAGATAATTAGTAATTTTGCATTCTACATTTTTCATTTTGCATTTTGATTTTTGATTTTAATATCAGTCCCCTCTCTTCCTTCCCTTTACCTCATGAATCATCAGCGCATAGCAATCCCTGATATGGCCGCAGGTAGCGCAGTCGATACTCTTCCCCCACTTGAGATGATAGCAGTCCCTTCTCTCTATCTCACTTAGAGGTCCTTTCTTCTGACCTTTTTTTCGCTCCTCGAGATATCTAAAAGCATCCGCCTTTCTCATTCTTTATTTTCCTCTTAGGTGAAATCAGTTGATAAGTTGATAAGTTTCTGGTTGACTTGGAACTTGTTAACTTGTTTCCTTGTTAACTTTTTTCTCTGTAGTATCAGAAGCGGATTTCCATGGCTCGATAGGGACAGGCCTTGATACATAGTTCACAAACGATGCACTTCTTTTTATCAAAAGAGACCTTGCGTGTCGTGGGGTCTATGGTAAAAGCCTGGGTAGGGCAGATGGCAAGGCAGGCCCCACAGTGGGTACATTTCTCCTCGACCCATCTAATATCCTGGGCAAGGGGTTCGATCCTTATTCCCAAGTCCTTCAAAAACTTAATCCCTCTGTTGAGGTTCTCCCTCTTCCCTTCTATCTCAAGAACCAGCCGACCCTCTTCCTGGGGAGTGACTCGGGCCTTCAGGATATTGAAGACCAATCCATAATCCTTCACCAGGTGATAGGTAATCGGCTTATCAACTAAGGAATGAGGAAAGGTCAGGACTACTCTCTTTTTTCTTACCATTTAAGTGCTCCTTTTCTTTTTCGCTTCTGCCTTTCTCTTATACTCCTTCTCCCAGATGGGATCCGCCACCTTCTTCCATTCCCGGGCATAATCGTCCAGTTGGTGGGCCAGGTCATTGAGAACATGCTCTGCCCCTTTATATGTAGGATGGGCACCAGCCTCTTTCACCACCTCCCTTAAAACCTGGGGATGGTCGTGCAAGGGACAGGGGCGGAGGAAATTATCACAGAAGGGCATTTTAGAACGAAGGGCTCTGAAGTAGGGAGAGTTTATTGCCTCTTTCAATGATTTCTCTCTAATATTATCTGTAGCGAAGTGTAAAAAGACGCAGGGCTCCACCTCTCCCTGATTATTGATATGAAAGTACTTTTTCCCGGCAGCCATACATCCTCCCACGATCTGTCCCTCATTGAAGAAACTGGCCAAGAGGATGGGCTTCGTTCCCCGATAGTAATTTATTTTATCTAAGAGTTCCTTCCTCTGCTGGAAAGTGGCCATGAGTCCCATATGGGGATGGCGGCCGATGGGAACATAGGAGAAGTACCAGCCAAGGATACAGCCTTTTTCTATAAGCATGTCCATGAACTCCTCGCTGATGACCACATCAGCATTTTTCCTGGCATGGGTAACAGAGAAGCCAAACAAGACCCGGTTCCCCTTCAGGATATCCATGGCCTCCATCACCTTATCGAAGACCCCTTCCCCCCTTCTCTCATCCGTCTCCTTCTTGAATCCTTCCAGACTCAGGATGGTGAGGACATTCCCTACTTTGAGAAGACGCTGGGCAAAGGTCTCATCGATCATGGTTCCATTGGTGTAGACCATGAAGGCGGTCTCTGGATGCCGGGCAAAGATATCGAATAAGTCCTCTCTTAAGAAGGGCTCCCCACCGATGACCACCACATAATAACTACCCATCTGGTTGGCCTCTTTTATTACCCGGTCGATGACTCCGGCATCCAGGTCCTCCTTCTTAGAGTAATTCCCGGCATAGCATCCGTGGCAGTGGAGGTTACACCTCATGGTGGGACTAATGGCAAAGAATCCTGGAGGATAGAAGCCGTTTTCTTCACTGAATTTCTTCCTCTCATTCGACCCTTTGAGCATCTGATTGATGACAAAGGCCTTGATGATTCTCTTGCGGTGATGGGGGTGGCTGAAATTGATGATGCGTTTAGTAATCTCTAAGATGGGATGGCCCATCCTGTAGAGTCTCCTTATTTTCCTAATCCAAACCAGATAATGCCTCCTCTTGGTGATTTTCTCTGTCAAGTAGGTGAGGCGCATGATGTTTTTCTCTGGATTCCTCGCCAAGAGAGTGAGGAAGGCATTTATCGCCTGAGTCAGGGTATAGTTCTTAATCTTCTCCAAATATTTCATCTCAAATCCACTTCAAGGTAAAGGGGTAACCGGCTCTGTCAAGAGGAATTTTCCCTTTTTAATCCAGCCTTTTAAAATGTTCGCGATCTCCCTCGCCTTGGCATAGCTCGATAGACTGGAGGTAGGAATCTCCTTCCCTTTTATTTTGATAGAGCCCGAGCGAAGCTGGGCATAGTTCACCTCTTTTAAGACGGTCTCCTTGCCCAGGGGATAGGCCTTGCTATAATCGATGACCGGGGCATATATCTGGGAATCCTCTATTGCAGTAAACCTTAGTATCTTCTCATTCAAAATAGGAATGGGTACTCCTATTCCTACCGTCAAGGTAGCCCCATATCCAGTGAAGGATGTCCCTCTCAGCCACTTGGAGCTCATCTTCTTCAGATCTCCGATTAATGCTAAGGTTCCTGCTGGTTCCTTGGGAATCCCTTTTTTGGTTCTCTTTACCCTTGGGTTATGCTGGGTTCCGCTAAAGGCAACATAACCTATTCCTCCTCCTAAGAAGATCCTGGTTCCGATGCCAATGGTCTCATAGTAAGGATCGTTAAAGAGGGGGCTTAGTTGACCACTGGAGCAGTAATTGGCATTCCCCAATCTTGGTTGCAAGACGCCCATATAGGTGTAGATTACTCTATCTGATAGGTTAACCGCCACATTGTAATTCTGATAGGCACTCCTGGGATTATAGAGAATGGCCTTATCCAAATCTCTTATATTAATCTTGGTCTTTAGTTCCTTTTTAGGATAGCAGTCCGTTCCATAGCCCGAGGCCTTTAACCTGATATCCTTCCCTGCTACCAGTTCCTCTATGATATGTCCCCCTCCGTACCCGAACTCCCCAGGATAGACCTTATTGCGGGGGTCATCATCTGGTAAAGCGCTGGCCCCAAGGTAGATATCTACCGCTGCCAGGCCTCCATAGGCCGGGACATCATTGAGGTAGATCTTTCCTCCTCCTACCTTAATCTTTGGTTTGGTATGGCCGAAATTAATAAAGACACCACTGGAACACATGGGTCCAAAGGTAGCGGTAGTCACCACATCCACATCTTTGGCACACCTCTTTATTCCCTTCTCCTTTACCAAATCTATGATCTCCTCTGCAGTGACTACTACCGCTTTTCCCTTCTTTATTCTCTCATTTATCTCCTTTATGGTCTTGGCCATCTTTCACCCCGTTGGAGATAGGAAACGCTTTAATTTATTTCTTAAATAACGTTTGCCTATCCTCGATTTTAAATATTTTCTCTATTTTCTATAGAAGATTACTTTTCTGAAGTTATATTTTTAAAAGCGTTTCCGTAAATTACTTGTTAAACTTGTATAGCACCCTTTATCTTTTGCTTTAACTGAATTACATAGTTATAATACCTATCTTTGTGATCTCCAAACGGGGTTCACCTCATCTGAAGAGTTCAGTGCTCAGGTATCTCTCTCCAGTATCTGGTAAGATAACAACGATTAACTTTTCCTTATTCTCTTTTCTCTTCCCCACTTCCAAGGAAGCATGGACTGCAGCACCAGATGATATACCGGCCAATATCCCTTCCTCCTGTGCCAGTCTCCTCGCCGCCTTGGAGGCCTCTTCATCGCTCACCTGGAAGACCTCATCAATCAATGACCTATCCAGAACCTTGGGGATGAATCCCGCACCGATTCCTTCGATCCTGTGGGAACCGGCCTTGCCTCCAGAGAGGACAGGAGAAGAAGTAGGCTCGACGGCAATTATCTTAATATCTGGTTTCTTTTGCTTTAAATAGCGTGAGGTGCCGGTGATCGTCCCCCCCGTGCCCACCCCTGCCACTAGGATATCTATCTTCCCTTTGGTATCCTCCCAGATCTCTGGTCCGGTAGTTCTTTCATGGGCTAAAGGATTGGCTGGGTTCTCAAACTGATTCAGGATAAAGGAATCTGGATTCTCCTTCGCCAATTCTTCTGCCTTCTCAATGGCTCCCTTCATTCCCTTCTTTTTAGGGGTTAGGACTATCTTCGCTCCCAGGAAAGAGAGGATCTTCTTTCTCTCCTGGCTCACATTCTCTGGCATGGTGAGGATTAGTCTATAGCCACGGGAAGCAGAGAGAGAGGCTAAAGCAATGCCTGTATTACCACTGGTAGCCTCAATGAGGGTTGTTTTCCCTGGGGTAATCCTTCCCTCCTTCTCTGCCTCATTAATCATGGCCACCCCGATCCTATCCTTTACGCTCCCTAAAGGATTGAAGGACTCCAACTTGGCCACTATCTCGGCTTCTAATCCTTCAGTTATTCTATGCAACTTTACTAAGGGTGTCTTACCAATGGTCTTTGTTATATCGGAATAAATCACTTCTTCTTTTCCAGTTTCTTTATTCTCTTCTCTAACTTCTCCTGCTTCTCTAAGAGGATATTCACCGCCTCGGCTACTGGATCAGGAAGTCTTCCATGCTCCAAGTCAATTCTGGGTTTCACCTTGGGTCTTTCCACTGTTCTTCCCGGAACACCGACCACTACCGCTCCCGAGGGGACATCCTTCACTACCACAGAGCC
>JAUWXM010000020.1 GCA_030616365.1 bacterium
TCACCAGAAGGGGAGGTGATAAGGGAAGCGAGACCCCGCTTAATAAGAGAGGTGAGATTGAGGAAGGAAAATCTCGACTTCTTAAGAAAATCCCTCTCCGGTGTGGTCAATGAGCTGGGGACCGGTTGGCGGGCAAAGATAGAGAAAATAGAGATAGTAGGGAAGACGGGCACTGCTGAAAACCCTTTAGGAGAGGACCACGCCTGGTTCATTGGTTTCGCTCCTTGTAGAGAGCCAGAGATAGCGCTCGCCGTTCTCATTGAACACGGAGGGATGGGAGGGGAGGCCGCGGCCCCTGTTGCCAAAAAGATATTCAAAGCATACTTTGAAGAAAAATGGGAAAGTGAGAAAGTGAGAGAACAGGTAATCGGTAATCAGTAATCGGTAATCAGTAATCGGTGGGAAAGTGCAAAATGCAAAATGAAAAATTAGCAATGCAAAATGCAAATTTGCTTTTTATTCCTTACTTTTTTTACTTGTCAACTTGTTATCTTGTTTACTTATCAACTTATCAACTTATCAACTTATCAACTTATCAACTTGTCAACTTGTCAACTTGTCAACTTATTAACTTATTAACTCCCACCGGAGGTGGGTGATGTTTGATAGAAGACTTTTAAAGAACTTTGACTGGGGCTTACTCGCCATCACCCTTCTCCTCTGCCTTATCGGGTTATTGACCATCTATAGTACCGCCACCCCCCAGCACCTGAAGCAGTTTGCTTCTCTGGGTCTAGGCCTGGTTGCTTGCGTGATCCTCTTCTCCATCGATTATCATAAGTGGGCGAGATGGGCTTCTCTCCTTTATCTTGCAGGCCTGGTACTTCTCTCGCTCCTCTTCTTCTTCGGCCACTCAGTATTGGGTGCCAGGCGCTGGCTCTCCATTGGCTTCTTAACCTTCCAGCCTTCAGAAGTCTCCAAGGTAGCAACCCTTCTCCTCCTCGCCAGATACCTAAGCCAGAAGGAGAAGACAGACCTCTTCATTCCTTTAATCATTGTCGTCCTACCCCTTCTTTTAATAGCCAGTCAGCCCGACCTGGGAACTGCCTTCCTCTTTCTCCCTCTGGGACTGGTCCTGGTTTATCTCGCTGGTGCCCGGATAAGGCATCTTTTTCTTTTAATCGGTTCCTTCCTACTCGCTTCTCCCTTGGGCTGGCTCTTTCTGCATGACTATCAGAAGAGGAGGATTCTCTCCTTCTTAAGTCCCGCCAGGGATCCCCTGGGTGCGGGCTACAATGTCATCCAGTCCAAGATCGCCATCGGCTCTGGCCGGCTCTTGGGAAAAGGATTCCTAAATAGTACCCAGTCCAGTTTCCTGCCCGGACATCATACCGACTTCATCTTCTCCTCCTTTGCAGAGGAGTGGGGCTTTTTGGGTTCCCTTCTCCTTTTGGGAATCTACTTCTTTCTCATCATTCGTGCCATTGAAATAAGCCTCCATGCTAAGGACAGATTAGGATCCCTCTTAGCAGCCGGGGTTGCCATTCTCCTCGCCAGCCAGATCATCATCAATATCGCCATGGCAACCGGAATCCTGCCTGCTACGGGATTGCCCCTTCCCTTCTTAAGTTATGGGGGAAGCCACTTAGTAACCAGCCTCGCCTCAATCGGCCTCTTGCTCAATATACGCATGCGTAGATTTATGTTTTAAAACATAGCTTCAGGCTACAGGCTTATAGGCTTGAAACTTGCGGCTTGCAGCTTGTGGCTTGAAGCAGGAGTAAATATGCTTTCTTTATGAGGAAAAGATATAAGGGATGCTTTCCCTGATTTTCAAGCCGGCCAGGTATTTAGGGAATGAGATATTTCAAAAGTCAAAGAGCGGGGTTGACAAATTTCTTTATTGATGATATACTTATTAAATAAATCCCGCACCTTTCTGCTGCAAAGAGATACTTTAAAGTAAAAGGTGCGGGATAAATTGGAGAACGATATGTATGCCATAATCCAAAGCGGAAGCAAGCAGTATAAAATAGAGGTTGGGGATACTATCCGCACAGAAAGAATGGACTCCAAAGTAGGGGAGAAGATAGAGCTAAAGGAAGTCCTACTGATCAAGGATGAGGATCAGGTCCTGGTGGGAAGGCCCCTTCTCGTTGGAGCAAGGGTCATTGCAGAGGTCAGGGAGCAGGGAAGAGAGAAGAAGATAGTGATCGGTAAGTTCAAGAGAAGAAAGGGATACAGAAAAAAAGCCGGGCATCGCCAGGAATATACTGCATTGCTCATCAAAGAAATAAAGTTACCAAAGCCAGCCGCTAAGAAGATACAAGTTAACAAGGATACAAGTTAACAAGAAACTTATTCACTTATCAACTTATCAACTAAACTATTCTATAATAGGAGGAAATTATGGCACATAAGAAGGGAATGGGTTCCTCAAGGAATGGAAGGGATTCTGCTTCCCAGAGGTTGGGGATCAAGACCTCCTCTGGCCAGAAGGTAAGAGCAGGCGCCATCATTGTCAGGCAGAGGGGGACGAGATTTCGACCGGGTTTGAATGTCGGCCTGGGAAGGGATGATACTCTCTTTGCTATGATAGATGGCTTCGTCTCCTTTGAGAGAACTGGAGAGAGGAAGAGGGTCTCTATCTACCCCTCCCTCAAGATGATCCACTAATATCCCAAACCATGTTCATTGATCGGACAAATATCTTTGTGAAAGCAGGTAATGGAGGGAATGGTTGCATCGCCTTTGCCCGCCAGAAGCATCGTCGAGGTGGCCCGGATGGTGGAAATGGAGGAAGAGGGGGGAGTATCTACCTGGAGGTAGATAAAAGACTTAAGACATTAATTGACCTTCGTTACCACCCTCACTATAGAGCAGAAAACGGAGCCCACGGAAAGGGAAAGAGCAAGAGCGGGAAGAAGGGTCAAGACCTGATTATTAGAATCCCTCCAGGAACCGTAGTAAGGCATAGGAAGAACAGAGAACTTATCGCCGATCTGGTAAACCCCGGCCAGAGAATATTAATTGCTAAGGAAGGAAGAGGGGGGAAGGGGAATGCTTCCCTTGCTTCTTCCCGGGATCCGGCTCCCCGCTTTGCAGAGGAGGGGCAGACAGGTGAGGAGAGGGAATTAGAATTAGAATTAAAACTGATCGCAGATGTGGGACTAGTCGGCTATCCCAATAGTGGCAAATCTACTCTTTTAGCCTCTCTCACCCGTGCCCGACCCAAGATCGCCTCCTATCCCTTTACCACCCTCTCTCCCAACCTGGGAGTCGTCTCTTATAAGGGAAGAGAGTTCGTCCTGGCTGATATCCCAGGACTTATTGAGGGAGCCCATAAAGGGAAGGGGTTGGGGGTCGATTTCCTGCGCCACATAGAGAGGACCAAGCTTCTCATCCACATCGTTGATCTTATCGGCTATGAAGAAAATCCTCCCTCCTTTAACTTCCGGGCAATAAATGAAGAGATTAAAGCCCACGATCCCCTGCTCCTTGAGAGGCCTCAGATTGTGGCGGCGAATAAGATGGACCTGGAAAAGGCCAGGAAGAACTTTGCTCAGTTCCAAAAAGAGCTCGGAAGCCAGAGATATAAGATATACCCTATTTCTGCCTTAACTGGCGAAGGAACAGAAGAGTTAAAAGAGGCGGTAGCAAAGGAACTGGAGAAAGCAGGAGAGTGAGCAGGTGGAAAAGTGGGGAATCAATGAAAATTGCCTGCCTGTCGGCAGACAGGAAAAATTAGCAATGCAAAATGCAAAGTTACTTCATACTTCTTACTTTTTACTTGTCAACTTGTTACCTCTTACTTGTGACTGAATGGAGCAATAAGTGGAGAGAGACTTCTCAAAAGCAAAACGCATCGTGGTGAAGGTGGGTTCCAACCTCCTAACAGAAAAGAATAGATTGAACCTGAAGAGGATGGAGGAGATCGTAGATCAACTGGCCTCTCTCCAAAAGGAGAATAGAGAGATTATCCTGGTCACCTCTGGTGCCATTGCCAGCGGAATGGGAAGGTTAAAACTGAAGAAACTTGCCTCAATGCCTCAGAAGCAGGCCGCGGCAGCCATCGGCCAGAATCTCTTGATGGGGATATATGAGAGACTCTTCAAGAAAAGGGGCTGCCTCATTGCCCAGGTTCTCTTGACCTCCGAGGATATTCAAGATAGAGAGAAGTACCTCAATGCCCGCAACACCCTTCTCACCCTTTTGAATTACCAGGCCATCCCCATCGTCAACGAAAACGATACCGTGGCAGTAGATGAGATAAAGTTTGGGGATAACGATACTCTCTCCGCCCTGGTGGCCAGTAAGGTAGAGGCGGATCTCTTAATCATCCTAACAGATACTAAGGGGCTCTATACTGCTGATCCCAAGAGGAAAAGAGAGGTCAAGTTTGTAGAAGAGGTATCCGAGATCAGTCCCCAGTTGGAGAGGATGGCCTCTGGCCCGGGAACCCTGAGGGGAACGGGAGGAATGGTGACTAAACTGAGGGCGGCAAAGATCGCCCGCTCCTCTGGAGTGGCCATGGTCATCGCTGATGGAAGAGTAAGGAATATAATCCCCCGACTTTTAGCCGGGGAACGTCTGGGAACCCTATTTCTACCTAAGAAAAGGCTCAAATCGCGAAAGAGATGGATTGCTTTTGGAGTCATCCTCAAGGGGAAGCTAAGAGTAGATGAGGGAGCCAAGGAGGCCATTTCCAAGAGAGGGAAGAGTCTCCTCCCCTCTGGAATCACAGAGGTTAGGGGTGAGTTCTCTATAGGAGACGGGGTGAGCATTATCAATGAAGAAGGTGAAGAGTTTGCCCGGGGAATAGCCTCCTACTCCTCAAGCGAAGTCGATAGAGTAAAGGGAAAGAAGACCCAGGAGATAAGAAAGATCCTGGGCTATAAGGACTACGATGAGATCATCCACCGGGATAATCTGGTCATCCTCTAAAATTCAGGCCTCAGGCCACAGGCTGCAAGCTTGAAACTTGCGGCTTGTAGCTTGCAGCATAAATAACTCCTAAAAGGCGTTAAAATGTCTATTAAGAGTGAGATGATTAATATGGCCAAGAGGGCTAAAGAGGCCTCGGAAGAATTGGCCAGACTTTCTACCCCTGCCAAGAATAGCATGCTAAAGAATATGGCAAGGGGAATCCTGAAGAGAAAAAAAGAAATTTTAAGAGCAAACGAAAGGGATGTTAAACTGGCTAAGAAGAAAGGTCTAAGTAGGGCCCTAATAGATCGCCTCACCCTAAATCCTGCCCGCATCGAGAACATGGCAAAATCCCTAAGAGAGGTCGCCTCCCTTCCCGATCCCGTGGGAAGAATAATGAAGACCACCAGACGGCCTAATGGCTTAGTAATAAAGAAGATAAGGGTTCCCATTGGGGTAATCGCTATGATCTATGAGGCCCGGCCAAATGTCACGGTAGAGGCCAGTGGCCTGGCATTAAAGAGCGGGAGTGCCATCATTCTAAAGGGAGGAAGCGAGGCCCAGAACTCCAACCTTTTTATCACCAAAATTTTGAATGAGACTAAAGGCTTGCCTGAAAGAGCCATTCAACTAATCAGAACCACTTCTCGGAAGGCGGTAAAGGAATTACTGAGATTGGATGATTACATCGATCTCGTCATCCCCCGGGGAGGGGAGGGTCTCATCCAGATGGTGAGAAGGGAATCCACTATCCCGGTCATCGCCCATGCTAAAGGGTTATGCCATACCTATGTGGATGGGGATGCTGATCTAAATATGGCAGAAAGAGTAGTTTATAATGCCAAGGTCCAGAGGCCAGGGGTTTGCAATGCCCTTGAGACCCTCTTAGTGCATAGAGATGTTGCTAAAAGGTTTCTACTCCGGATGATCAAGAGATTGGAAGGGGCGGGGGTAGAGGTAAGAGGTTGTCCTAAAAGTAGAAGAATTGCCCCCGGTATCAATAAGGCCAAAGAGATCGATTGGCAGGCAGAGTACCTGGACTTGATCCTGTCCATCAAGGTAGTAAAAGGCCTCACTGAGGCCTTAGACCATATCTCGAGGTATGGCTCACACCACTCAGAGGCCATAATCACCAGAAATAAGAGAGCGGCAGAGAAATTCTTGAAAGAGGTCGATGCTAGTGCGGTCTTTATCAACGCCTCAACCAGGCTCAATGATGGGGGAGAGTTTGGTCTGGGGGCAGAGATCGGGATCTCTACTCAGAAGCTCCATGCTCGAGGGCCCATGGGCTTGGAGGAACTCACCACGTATAAATACCTCGTTTATGGAAAAGGACAGGTCAGAACATAAGGTTCACGGTTGACGGTGTACGGTTAACGGTAAACAGTCCCGACGGATGTCGGGACGGGTCAACGGCAAACGAAATCACCAATATTGGAGACGCTATGCGCGTTGGGATCATGGGCGGAACCTTTAACCCCATCCACTACGGCCATCTGGTAACCGCAGAAGTGGTCAGGGATAGGTTTAAGTTGGACAGGGTGATCTTCGTTCCTTCCTATCACACCCCCTATAAGGGAAGAATACATCCGGCTTCTTCCCGCCATCGCTATAAGATGGCAAAACTGGCCATAGAGAATAATGATTACTTTTCAGTATCCGATATTGAGATTAAAAAGGGAGGGAAGTCATATACCCGGGATACCATGAAGGAGTTTAAAAAAAGTTTTGGGAAAGAAACGAAACTTTTCTTTATCACCGGAGCGGATGCTATCGCCCAGATGCCCAGGTGGAAGAGAGCAAAGGAATTATCCACCTTGTGTGAGTTCATCGCTGCCTCCCGACCGGGTTTTAAATTAAGAAGACTGCCTGTGAAATATCAAAGGCATACTCATCTGATTGAAGTTCCGGCCCTGGCTATCTCATCCACAGATATCAGGGGACGCCTGAAGAAAGGTGAGACCATAAAGTATCTTCTCCCAGAGGACGTGGAGAAGTATATCTATAAGTATAGACTTTACGGTAGCAAGCCCCGTAGATACTGAGTTATCAACAGGGCAGGCAGGTAAAACAATTATAAAAGGAAAGGGGAACTAAAATGGCTAAGATGGAAAAGAAAAAGTTGGGAGAAATCTTGGTTGAGAAGGAGGTAATCACCTCTGCCCAGCTCACCCAGGCCCTGGCAGAGCAGAAGAGGACCGGGGAAAGACTGGGAAGGGTTCTGGTAAACCTGGGCTTCATCACCGAAAGAGAACTGATTAAATTCTTAGGGGCTCAGATGGAGATTCCTTTCATTAACCTCGATAATTACCTCATCGATCCCCAGATCATAGACCTCGTTCCCCAGAGTCTGGCCAAACGCTACATCCTCATCCCGGTCTTTAAGAGTGAAGACACCCTGACCCTGGCCATGGCCGATCCCCTGAACGTCTTTGCTATTGATGACCTCCAGGCCCGGACGAAGTGTAAGGTTGCTCCAGCCGTGGCCGCAGAGGCAGATATCCTGAAGGCCATCGATCAGTACTATGGAATCAGCGAAAGTATGGAAGAGGTGATAAAGGAGGCCAGTGAGGAAAAGTTCAAGGTGGTGGAGGTAGAAGAGGTCGATCTGGATAAAGTCGAGACCCTGGCAGAGGAGATGCCCATCATAAAGTTAGTCAACCTCGTCATCATGCAGGCCATCAAGGACCGGGCAAGTGATATCCACATCGAGCCCGAGAGGGATAAGCTGAGGACAAGATATCGAATAGATGGCATACTATACGAGGTTCCTTCTCCTCCTAAGAGGCTGCAGCCGGCCATCATCTCCCGAATTAAAATTATGGCGGGCATGGACATCGCAGAGAAGAGGCTTCCTCAGGATGGCAGGATAAGACTGAGGATGAGGAACAAGGACATCGATCTCCGGGTAGCGACACTACCCACCATGTTTGGAGAAAAGGTAGTCTTGAGAATCCTGGAAAGGGCGGCCATGATCGTGGATCTGGATAAGCTGGGGCTTTTTCCCGATACCAGGAAGAAATATGAGGAGATTATCGTCCGCCCCTATGGCATCGTCTTATCCACGGGACCCACGGGATGCGGCAAGAGTTCTACATTATATGCCTCTCTCAACAGAATTAAGTCCACCAAGATGAATATCATCACCATTGAGGATCCCATAGAATACCAGATAAGCCTGGTCAATCAGGTCCAGATCAATCCCAAGGCAGGACTCACCTTTGCTAATGGCCTGCGCTCCTTCTTAAGACAGGACCCGGACATCATCATGGTGGGTGAGATAAGGGACCTGGAGACAGCAGAGATCGCAGTCCATGCCTCCCTGACCGGCCACCTGGTCCTCTCCACCCTACATACCAATGATGCCCCTACGGCCTTCACCAGGCTGGTTGATATGGGGGTGGAGCCTTTTTTAGTCTCTTCCTCTGTCACTGCAGTCATGGCCCAGAGATTGGTGAGGACCATCTGCCCCAAGTGTAAGGAGGAGTATCATCCCCCTAAAGAGGTTCTGGAGGAACTGGGACTTTCCAAGGAGAAGGGCCTCAAGTTCTATAAGGGAAAGGGGTGTCGGAACTGCAAGAATACCGGCTACTTCGGGAGAACGGGAATCTTCGAGCTCCTCATTCCCAATGAAAAGATAAAGGATATGGTGGTGAGGAAGACCCCGGCAACAGAGATAAGAAAAGAGGCCTTGAGGGCCGGGATGATGTCTCTGAGGGAGGAGGGGGTCTTTAAGATAAAGAAGGGGATTACCTCAGTAGAAGAAATCTTGAGGGTTACTCAAGAAGAGGAATTCAAAATCACCGCCTAGGAGAGAAGGATGCCTAACTATACCTACAAAGCTCGGGATAAATCCGGCTTAGTAGTTACTGGAACGAGGGAGGCGCCGAATGAGCGCGTCGTTGCAGATCGTTTGAGCGATCTGGGCTACTATGTCATCTCTATTTCAGAAGCGAAAGAGGCATCAGAGGCCAGGCTATTTACCCGGCGTAAGAAAGTGACAACCCAGAATATCGTTACCTTCACCAGGCAGCTGGCCACCATGATCAGAGCAGGCATGACCTTTACCGTCAGCCTCGATACCCTCTCCCAGCAGACAGAGAACCCAGCCTTAAGAGAGATAGCTGTTCAGTTAAAGAGAGATGTCGAGGGAGGCTTGAGCTTCTCCGATGCCTTGGCCAAGCATCCCAAGGTCTTCTCTGAACTATATGTCAATATGGTAAGAGCGGGTGAGGCGGGAGGGGTATTGGAAGAGATACTGGAAAGGTTGATCTTTATCGCAGAGAGGGAAGGGGAGACCAGGTCCCGACTCCGGGCAGCCTTAACCTATCCCACAGTGGTGGTTTCGGTTGCTGTTCTGGTCATCGGCTTCTTGGCCGTGGTCGTCTTCCCCAGGTTCATGGGCGTCTTCGCCCACGCTGAGATTACCCTTCCCTTACCCACCAGGATCCTTTTAGCAGTGAGTAGTTTCACCCAGTCCTACTGGTGGGCCATCTCGGGTGGAATTTTAATAATAATCTTCTCTTACCGGGGATATTCCAGAACAGAAGGGGGAGGGTTTATCATCGATAGAGTAAAACTCAAGATCCCCATCTTCGGCCTTTTAATTAAAAAGCTCATCGTTGCCCGCTTTGCTCGGATTCTCTCCACCCTTCATGGTAGTGGGGTCCCTATTCTGAGTGCTTTAGAAATCGTGGAAAGAACCATTGGCAATGTGGTCATCTCCCGGGTGATAGAGAATGTGAGGACCAGCGTGAGAGAAGGGGAATCCATTGCCGAGCCCTTGAGAATATCGAAGGTCTTTCCTCCCATGGTGGTGCACATGATTACTATTGGGGAGGAGTCGGGAGCCCTGGATAAGATGCTCACTGAAGTGGCCGATACCTACGATCGGGAAGTGGACTATGCCTTGAGAAATGTCACCGCCGCCCTGGAACCAATCTTAATCGTCGTTATGGGGATCATCGTAGCCTTCATCGCTCTGTCTCTATTCCTCCCCTACTTTGACATGATAAAGGTCGTTCGCTAAAATTTGTTTAATAATTCGGGTTACATCTAAAGGTTATGGTAACGAAGCCCGTATCGGTAACGTTGAGGGGTTGGGTAAACTACAATGAGGGTGAGGATGGATAGTGAGTTATGGGTCAGGGATGAGTTGTGAGGGTGAGGTCATAAAAACCCAATCCCATCCCCACAACCCGACTCACAACACACAACTCACCCTTAAACCCCACAACAAAAAATAACGTAACCGTAACCAAATAGCAAGGAAACTGTTATTATGCATCTTTTAAGAAATGAGAGAGGTCGCAGTCTCTGGGAAAACCTCATTCTGGGGGCCATCCTGGTAGGCATGATCTATGTAGCAGTTTTATATTATGGAAAGGTGGCTGAGCAGGCAAGGATGAAGGTCCTGGAGTCTGATATGAGGAATATGCGTCTGGGAATCAGCCTCTATCTTTATATGAATGGGAAGGTTCCAGAGGATATTCGGCACCTGGAGAAGAAGGAATGTATTGCATATACCGCAGGAGGAGAATTAATCAAAAGGGAGTATGTGAAACTTATCACCAAGGATGAGGAAGGCTATCCCCTGGATCCCTTTGGCAATAGATACCACTATAACCCAGAGACGGGAATGATTCACCCCACTGCCCCAGGCTATGAGGACTGGTGATGAGAATTCCTCTGGTGGATTTAAAGAGTCAGTATGAGGAAATAAAGAAAGAAATCCAGGAAGCAATAAATAGGGTCTTAGATAATACCGCCTTTATTCTGGGTGAGGAAGTCGCTAAATTCGAAGAGGAATTTGCTAAATTCTGTGGAGCGAAGTATGGAATAGGGACCTCCTCCGGTACCTCTGCCCTCCACCTCGCCCTATTATCTTTGGGGGTCGGAGAGGGAGATGAGGTAATCACCACTCCCTATACCTTCACGGCAACGGTTGAGACCATCATCCACTGCGGAGCAAAACCCCTCTTTGTCGATATCAATCCCAGAAATTATAACATTGATATCCAAAAACTTGAAGAATTCATTAAAAAAGAATGTAAGATTAATTCCAAAACGGGCCAACTGGCCTCCGCCGAAAGTGGATCCACCTCTGGCGGAAACCGGCAAATCGAAGCGAAGCGGAAATCCCGACCCCTTTCTCCTCGCTTTGTCGGGACCGGTAAACCCATAAAAGCCATCATCCCCATCCATCTCTATGGCCAGCCAGCGGATTTAGACCCTATCCTGAAACTTGCTGAAGAGTATAATCTGAAGGTAATCGAGGATGCCTGCCAGGCCCATGGGGCAAAATATAAAGGAAGAAGAGTAGGGGGTATGGGAGATATCGGTTGTTTCAGCTTCTATCCGGGAAAGAACTTAGGGGCTTATGGTGATGGAGGGATGGTGGTCACCAATGACGAAGGAATCGCAAAAAAGATTAGAATGCTTCGGGATCATGGAAGAAAAGAGAAGTACGAGCATCTCATGGTTGGCTATAACTATAGATTGGATGCCCTCCAGGCCGCTATCCTGAGAGTAAAACTCAAATACCTTGATGAATGGAACGAAAAGAGAAGGGAGAATGCTTCAATCTATAACAAATTATTAAAAGATTTGAATGTCGTTACCCCTTATGAGGAGAAGTATGCAAAACACGTCTATCACCTCTATGTCCTAAGAATAAAGAGAAGAAATGAAATCTATAAATTCTTGCAGGAGAAGGGCATTCTCTGCGGCATTCACTATTCTCTTCCTCTCCATCTCCAGAGAGCATATCATAGTTTAGGATATAGGAAGGGGGATTTTCCCGTGGCAGAAGAATGCGCTAAAGAAGTAATCTCCCTTCCCATCTTTCCCGAATTAAAAGAGAATGGGATAGAGTCTATCGTCAAAATCCTTGGTGAATTCCGATGAGAAGATTCAGAATAAAAGTCTTTGAGCTAAAGTGGTTGGCCATTATTCTCTTATGGATTCTCTGGTGGTGGTGGGAGGTCATCAGGTTCTTTCTGCGCCTGGAACCCTTCAACTGGATCCATTTCTTTGAACTATTTGCTGCCCTCTCCCTCTCTTCATTGATTATCTATCTCATCTTCCGAAGGTTGGAAATGAAGAGTGAAGAACTGCGCAAGACTCAGGAGCAACTCATCCAGGCAGGGAAATTGGCCTCCACTGGCCAATTAGCAGCGGGTGTAGCCCATGAACTGAATAACCCCCTGACCACGGTCTCTGGCTATGCCCAGCTTCTCTTAAAGCGTCTGAATAAAAAGGACCCCAATTTTAAGAAGATAGAGGCCATGGCTCAAGAGGCCCAACGCTGTAAGGTCATCATCAAAAACCTCTTGGACTTCTCCCGCCCGGCGGGAAGAAAGGATTACCAGGCCCTGAACGTCAATATCCCTCTAAAGAATACCCTCTCTCTGGTAGGGGAGCAGATGAGACTCCAGAACGTAAGAATAACCAAAAATCTCTCTTCTCATCTCCCCCGAATCAAAGCCAATCCCAGTCAGTTGGAACAGGTCTTCATGAATATCGTCTCCAATGCCCTGGGTAGTATGCCCAATGGTGGGGAATTGAGAATCGCTACCCGAAAGATAGATAATGGGGTAGGGGTTACCTTTACAGATACCGGATGCGGCATCAAGAGTGAGGATTTGGATAAGGTCTTTAACCCCTTCTTCACCACCAAGAGACCGGGGAGGGGAGTGGGGCTCGGTCTCTCGGTAAGCTATGGCATTATCCGGGAGCATGGAGGAGAGATTGGGGTAGAGAGTGAGGAAGGAAGGGGTTCCACTTTTACCATCGGCCTTCCTATTCAGGAGAAGGGATGAAGAAAGGTCTCAATATCTTAGTAGTGGATGATGAGAAGAGGGTCTGTGAACTCTTTCATGATATCCTGGAGGAGAGACATAGGGTAAGCTCTGTTACCAGTGGGGAGGAAGCGGTCAAGAGAATTAGAAGAGAACCCTTTGATGTCGTCTTCCTGGATGTGGTCATGCCCGGGATGGATGGCCTGGAGGCCTTCAAGACTATCAAAAAACTCAATCCGGAAGCCATGGTCGTTATGATGACCGGCTTCGCTGTGGAGGAGAAGATAAAGGAGGCCTTGAGATTGGGGGCTATCGACTATCTCACCAAGCCCTTCGATGTTGATGAAATTTTAACCATCGCTCAGGTAGCCCAGTATCTGAACCTCCATCAGCTAACGGTCTATAAATTGGTCAAGGAGGGAGGCCTTCCGGCCTTCAAGGTAGGCGGCCAGTGGAGGTTCAAGAAAAAGATTCTCGATAGGTGGATCAGTCAGGAGACAAAGAGACAGAAATCAAAAAAGTAAAAAAATCTTGACAAATCAAAAAAAGTGTGCTAATTTTTTTAAAAAGGAGGAAAAAATGGAAAAGTTAGGTTTATTGGGGAATCTGATGGTCTATCGGGTATTGGGATTTGTTTTCTTGGTGATGAGTGTGACCTACTTCTTCAGACCTAAGGCCATGATAAAACTCGATAGCTTAGGAAGGAGACTACTCTGGGACGATAAGTGGACATTCAGACACCGGATAATAACCGGACTCTTCTTCTTGGTAATCTCCCTGGCTCTCATTCGGGCAGGGACGTTATTGGGAAGTGAGATTGAGAGACTGGGCATCTTAGGGAATACGCTCCTCTACTACATCTTAGGAGGGGTGCTCCTTCTGGCTTCTATCTGCTACCTCTTTGCTCCCAGGGCAATAAAAAAGCTGGATAGTCTGGGAAAGATGCCAATAAACGATACCCCCAGGGTCTATGGCCTCCATCCCAGGATAACTGGGGCCTTCTTTCTCATAGTCAGCCTCATTCTGCTCTACGTAGGATTTTTTAGATAAAACATAAGAAAACATAAAAAAACATACAAATTAAAAAAATACTTGACAAAGCCAAAAAAGTGTGATATATTTAAAATGTAAGAAGAATTACGACGAAAATTTAATTTTGCGTCTTTGTGTTAATTTCGAGGAATATCGAAATTTTAGCGCTTTGGCGGTTACAAAGGAGGTGAGAAGATGTTTAGAAAAGAGAGAGGTTTTACCCTGATTGAGTTATTGATCGTCATCGCCGTCATCGGCATCTTAGCCGCAGCCATCCTGCCCAGATTCATTGCTTTCGATACTGATGCCAGGACAAGTGCGACCATCGGAAATCTGAGCTCCCTCAGGGCTGCGATAGTCCTCTTCCGGGCAAAGGAGGGGTCCTATCCTACCGGTCTCATTGATTTAGTGGGCACCTATCTGGATACCTACCCCCCGACCATGTATCCATCTGAAAACACTACGGACACAGTTGAGGGCACAGATGCCGGTACTGAGGGCATGACCCATGCGGGAGGCTGGTTCTACCATACAATCAGTGGTGAGATAAGGATTAACGAGAGTAGCACTTCCGCTGACGGCAAGAGACTCGACTGGTACTAAAAAGAAGAAAAGAAGAGATGGTGGTTCAGTCTGAGACCATGGACTGGACCGCCATTTTTTTATGATGAGGATACCTGTGGAAAGAGATAAGAGAAGAGATCTAATAGCTTGCTTCTTAGTATTCTCAATCTCAATCGCTGTTTACTTAAAGACCCTCTGTCCCACAGTCTATGTTGGAGATAGTGGAGAACTCATCGCTGCTGCCTATCTTTTGGGCGTCTCCCATCCCCCGGGCTTCCCCCTGTGGTGTCTTCTTGTCCGGCTATTCACCCTCATCCCCATAGGGAACATCGCCTGGCGGGTTAATCTCTCCAGTGCCTTCTTTGCCTCCTGCCTGGCGGTCTTCACCTATCTCATCATGAAGAGAACTACTGGCCATTCCCTGGTCTCAATCTCCACCGCCCTCCTGGTCGCCTTTAGCCGGAGCCTCTGGGATTGTGCCGCCACCGCCGAGATCTATACTCTAACTATATTACTCATGGCGGTGCTCTTCTATCTCCTCCTCCTCTGGAGCGAAAAAAAAGAATTTAATTATCTCTATCTCGCCTCCCTCATCTTTGGCCTGAGCCTGGCGATACATCGCCATACGCTCGTCTTTCTCCCCATCTTC
>JAUWXM010000021.1 GCA_030616365.1 bacterium
TCTCATTATGGCCGGGATAAGGGAGAGGTTAGAACTAGCAGATGTTCCAATAGCCCTACAGGGAGCAGCCATCACTCTCATTACTGCCGGACTTCTCTCCTTGGCCTTCATGGGCTTCAGTGGTTTGGTGAAGCTCTGATGGTTAACCCAATAGTCTTATCGGTTAGTATTCTTGGTGGCTTGGGCTTATTGGCAGGAAGTGGATTGGCCTATGCCTCTAAGAAGTTCGTTTCCAAGATAGACCCTAAAGTAGAGGCAATATTGGAAGCCTTACCTGGAGCAAACTGCGGGGCCTGTGGATTCGCGGGGTGCAGTGGCTTTGCCAAGGCACTGGTTGAAGAAAGAGCCCAGGCCAATGGCTGCATCCTTGGTGGGGAGGAGGTGGCAAGAGAAGTTGCTTCCATTCTGGGAGTAGAGGTAGAGGTTAAGGAGAAGAAGATCGCCAAGATTCTTTGTTATCATAAAGGAGCATCCCAGACTCAGTTTGACTATCAGGGCTTGGAAAGCTGCCGGGCAGCGGCTCTCTTGTTTGGTGGAGATAAGGCCTGTTCCTACAGCTGTCTGGGACTGGGGGACTGTGTTGAAGCCTGCCCCTTCGGGGCCATTACTCTAATTAAAGGGAAAATTGAAATAAACGAAGAGAGATGCACTGGATGTGGGAAGTGTGTCTCCATCTGTCCCAAGGGAGTGATCACCTTAGTTCCCGAAGAGAAGAGGGTTCATATTCTCTGCAACTCTAAGGATAAAGGAGCGATAGTAAGGAAGATATGCAAGGAAGGCTGCATAGGATGTGGGATATGTGTCAAGGTCTGTCCAGAGAAAGCGATAACCCTTAAGGATAACTTAGCCTATATTGATTATGAGAAATGTACCGAGTGTGGGGCCTGTGTCGAGAAGTGTCCTACCCACACTATTAAAGTAACAAGTAACAAGCAGCATTGAACAACTTCGTTTTTTATTAGGGGGTTGGATATGAAGGTGAAAGTACCTTTGAGTAAGGCCAGTAGATTGTTAAATCATGGGCCGACAGTGCTCATTACTTCATTCTATAAAGGCCGAGCAAATGTCCAGACCGTTGCCTGGAACATGCCTTTGGACTACGATCCTCCAAAGGTAGCCCTGGTAATTGGCGGTGACAATTATTCTTATGAATGTATTACCAAGACAGGTGAATTCGTCATCAATATTCCTCCCAAGAAATTATTGGAGAAGACTATTCAATGTGGAACCATCTCAGGAAGAAAAGTAGACAAATTTAAAAAGTTTAAACTGACTTCCATTCCAGCGAAGAAGGTAAAGGCGCCACTCATTAAAGAATGCATTGGCCACCTGGAATGTAGACTCATTAAATCAAGAGTAATTAAAGACTTTGACCTCTTCTTGGCGGATGTCATCTATGCCTGGGCAGAGGAAGGAACCTTCACCGATAGGTGGCTCGTAGAGAAAGAGAAGGCCAAGATCATCCACCATCTTGGTGGAGAGTACTTCAGTTTTCCAAGCAAGGTAAAGATTAGAGAGTGGTAATTCTTAGATTACAGTGATGTGAAATCGAGATTCAGGATGCACTTCGTTGGCATCCTAGAGAGCATAGATAACTAAGCATTGGCAGTGATTTTCCCGATCCCATTGGAGATTCTATCACCGTAATCGGTAGTTTTAATCACTGTAATCATCATTTTTATGGAGCATAAATTAGCATCTATTCATCTTTGAATAAAAATTTTCTTGACATTGGGCTATAATTATGATATAATATAAATTAGAAATGCAAAAGGGATACTGAAAAAATAGGAAGGCTAACAATGAAGAAAAATTCAAGGAAATATTCACGAGTGCTGGGAAGTTTAATAGGTATTCTCATCCTAATTGGGGTGTTCTCATCTCCTTTGTGGGCAGAGTGGTCAATCGAGACAGTTGATGAAGGGGTTGATAGCGAAGGGAGTGTGGGTTGGCATGCCTCATTAGCCCTGGACAGCAATAACTATCCGCATATAAGTTATCTTGAGTATGAGGAGAAGTTCTATGAACATGAAGTCCTAAAATACGCCAGATGGACAGGCACATCCTGGTCAATTGAGAGAGTTAGTAGCATAGCGTTGGCCCGCGCGTATTGGTATACCTCAATAGCCCTGGACAGTAACAACTATCCGCACATAAGTTATTGTCGTATTACCGGTGACCTAAACTACGTAAAATGGACAGGTTCTAAATGGTCAATGGAGACAGTTGATAGCGAAGGGAGTGTGGGTTGGCATGCCTCATTAGCCCTGGACAGCAACGACTATCCCCATATAAGTTATCGTGATGCGACCAAGGGTGACCTAAAATACGCAAAATGGACCGGTTCTGCATGGTCAATTGAGACGCTTGATGTTGGTAGTAAGGGGGGGCGGGCGGGTTATAATACCTCAATAGCCCTGGACAGCAACGACTATCCGCACATAAGTTATTGTGAGTGGACTGATTATGCCTATTCCGAGCTAAAATACGCAAAATGGACCGGTTCTGAGTGGTCAATCGAAACACTTGATGGCGCACCACCGCTGGGTGTATCTACCTCAATAGCCCTGGACAGCAACAACTATCCGCATATAAGTTATCAGGCTGATGGCCTAAACTACGCAAAATGGACCGGTTCTGAGTGGTCAATTGAGACAGTCGCTAACGCAGGGTGGTTGACGCCTATATCTAACTCAATAGCCCTGGACAGCAACAACTATCCGCACATAAGTTATCGGGCTGTTGGCCTAAAATACGCCAGATGGACAGGGTCTGGATGGTCAATTGAGAGGGTTGATAGCGGCTACACCGGTGAGGTCTCAATAGCCCTGGACAGTAACGACTATCCACACATAAGTTCTCGTTATGTATACAACCTAAAATACGCAAAATGGGTCGGTGATGCACCTATTGCCTCGGCCAGTGCTTCCCCCACTAGTGGCATTGCTCCTTTAGGAGTGGCATTTACAGGAACAGGAACAGACGCAAATGGAACGATTGTCAAGTATGAGTGGGACTTTGATGGCAATGGGACATATGACTGGAGTTCGACAATCAGTGGTAATACTACCCACACTTATTCAGTAGCGGGAACATATAATGCTAAACTGAGGGTAACGGATAATGATAATCTAATAGGAACAGATTCTGTGACCATTACCGTATCCCCTGCCTCCCAGCCACCAACAGCAAGCGCCAGTGCCGATCCCACAAGTGGCACAGCACCATTGGAGGTTGCCTTCACAGGAACAGGAACAGATAGTGATGGAACGATTGTCAAGTACGAATGGGACTTTGATGGAGATGGTACCTATGACTGGTCAAGCGCCACTACTGGCGATACTTCATATACCTATACAGAAGCCGCTACTTACAAGGCCACATTGAGGGTAACGGATAATGATGGATTGACAGATACAGATTTTGTGACCATTACCGTATCTCCTGCTCTCAAGCCACCTACTGCCAGCGCCTCTGCCAATCCCACCAGTGGGTTAGTTCCTCTGACTGTTAACTTCACAGGAACGGGAACAGATAGCGATGGTACTATCGTCAAATACGAGTGGGACTTTGATGGTGATGGAACCTATGACTGGAGTTCTACCACATCGGGAAGTACAACCCATACCTATGAAGAGGTTGGCACCTACACTGCCAAACTGCGGGTAACAGATAACGATAATCTTAGTGGTACAGATACAGTATCAATAACTGTCCAGCAGCCTTCTGAACTCAAAGTGTGGATCAGCGTTCCCAAGGATGGAGATTCTATCTGGGGAGATGCGGTCAGCTTGAGGGCAAATACCGCTCCTGGCGAGCTGACAAAGTCTGTCCAGTTCCAGTACAAAGCAAGCTCTGATGAGGCCTGGATAGATTTGGGTGAACCCATAATTCCTCCTCCCTATTCCTTCCATTACACCACCTGGGATGTCACCTCCCTTACCCCGGGCAATTACCACCTGAGAGCTGAAGCCATAGATACGGAGGATAACTTAGTCTATGCTGACCCCATCACACTCACCATCACTTCCGACAATCCCAAGATCTGGGAAGGAAAGAACCCCAGAGGAGACCATGAGAAGAAGGAGAAGGTCAGCAAAGATAAGACAGAGGTGGTAAAACTATTTGATAAAACAACAGTTGAAATCTCACAGGGAGCCCTTACTGCCGATACCACAGTGCACACCATTCTCTACGATGCAACTACCACCCCGGTAGCCATAAGAAGAACCAGACATATCCTCCCCGCTGGCATCTACAAGGAATTCAATATCGCAGAAGGGGCCTACCACTTCAACCGGGATATCACCCTAACCATCCCCTATCCAGATGTCAATAATGACGGGATCCTTGATGGAACAGGAATTAAGGAAACCACCTTAGCTATTTACCACTATAATGATGGAACAGGACTCTGGGAGAGAGTTACCGGCTCCACCATCTATCTCTCTGAGAACTATATCTCTGCCCCGGTCAATCACTTGAGCCTCTTCACCCTGGTGGGCACCAGATCAACCGGGGGAGCAAATGCTCCTTCCTCTGGAGGCGGAGGCGGCGGAGGCGGAGGGGGCTGTCTCATCGCCACTGCAGCTTATGGGGCACCAATGGCAGAAGAGGAAAGAATCCTCTCTGAGTTCAGGGATAGACATTTATTGACCAATAAGGCAGGCAGAGCCTTTGTCTCTTTCTATAATAAACTCAGTCCCCCAGTCGCCAGATTTATTCAAGATAAAGAATCTTTGAAGGCCATGGTAAGAATTGGCCTTAAGCCTTTGATCTGGATAGCAAAGAGAACTACAAAGTAAACTCTAAAGCTTAGAGTATGTATCAAGTTATTCTCCTGTGGAAATATCGATGTGACGGTCGTCACGAAATTGTTTCCCTAAATATTCTTACGAACTGAACCTTTTAAGGTATAATTGCAGAAAGCCACTATATCCAATCATGATGTAGTGGTTTTTTCTTTTTGAGGTAAACTATGAACGATCGAACAAAAAGAAGAGAGAAATTAAGTTGTTTCGTGGTATAATCTATGATATAATTATTTTGTAAGTATTCTGCTTTTTAGGAGGGAGGTAAGATGGTGAGAAGAGCGGTTGTTGCTGGACAGTTCTATAATGGAATAGAGGAAAGCCTCAAAGCACAGGTAGAAGAGTATATCGATGAGAAAGCGAAGAAGGAGAAGGTGATTGGAGTCTTGGCTCCCCATGCGGGGTTCATGTTCTCTGGAGAAGTGGCAGGAGCCGTCTATTCCCGCATAATTTTTCCTGATACCTTTGTCATCCTTGGTCCCAATCATACTGGAGCAGGACACCCCTCCGCTATTATGACAAAAGGGAAGTGGCAGACCCCCTTGGGAGAGGTAGAGATTGATTCTGACTTGGCGGGAAAGATATTGGCCAATTCTAAGAGTCTGAAAGAAGATGAGAGAGCCCATTCCTATGAGCATTCCATAGAGGTTCAGCTTCCCTTCTTACAGTATTTGGGAAAGGATTTTAAGTTTACTCCCATCTGTTTGAGCCATTTAGATTTAGAGACCTGTCGGGATATTGGAAAAGCAATCGCTAGAGGCATAAAAGAAGATAAAAAAAAGGTAGTCATTGTCGCCAGTTCTGATCTCACCCACTATGAGCCACAGGAAGAGGCGAATAGGAAGGATAAAATTGCTTTGGGTGCGGTAATAAAATTGGATCCAGAAGAGTTAATTAGCAAAGTAGATGAACTCAGAATCTCGATGTGTGGGGTTATTCCTACGAGCATTATGCTCATTGCTTCAAAAGAACTGGGTGCTACAAAGGGTGAGTTAGTAAAGTATATGACCAGTGGGGATGTCATCGGGGATTATCGTCAGGTAGTTGGTTATGGCGGAGCGCTCATCAAGTGAGCAGGTGAGAAAGTGGGAAAGTGGGAAAGTGGGAAAGATAAAACAGTGAAAAATGAAAAATGCAAAATGAAAAATGCAAAATTAGCAATACAAAATTACTTCCTACTTTTTACTTGTAACTTGTTACTTACTACTTATTCCTTACTACTTACTACTTCCGAACAGAGCGGGGAAACAAGATGAAGGAAGCCTTATATTACGAGAAGATAGATGACAAGATAAAGTGCCTTCTATGTCCTAAGGAATGTGTCATTGCTCTGGGGAAGAGGGGATTCTGTAGGGGAAGGAAGAATGTGGATGGAAGGTTAATTGCTTTAACCTATGAGGAGTGCGTTTCCATTGCCGTGGATCCCATAGAGAAGAAGCCCTTGTATCACTTCCGTCCCGGCTCTCTCATCCTTTCCTGCGCTCCCAATGGCTGTAACTTCACCTGCCTCTACTGTCAGAACTGGGCCATATCTCAGGAGGAGGCCCCTACCCAACATATTACTTCTGAAGAGATGGTCAGGCTCGCCCTTGATAAAAATTCTGTGGGAATCGCTTATACTTATACCGAGCCCTTAATCTGGTATGAATACTTATTGGAGACAGTGAAGTTGGCCAAGGAGCAGGGACTGGTCAATGTCTTGGTTACCAATGGCTATATTAACCCTGAGCCCTTTGAAAAACTCCTTCCCTATATCGATGCTATGAATATCGATGTTAAGGCCCTGAAAGAATTCTTCTATAAGAAATATTGCAAGGCTACCTTGGCTCCAGTTTTAAAGACTGCAAAGAGAGCGAGGAAGTCCTGTCATGTGGAAATCACCAATCTTGTCATCCCTACCCTGAATGATTCTGAAGAGGACTTTGCGAAATTGATTAATTGGATAGCGGATAAGTTAGGGGATGATACCCCCTTACATTTCTCAAGATACTTTCCTGCCCATAAGCTAAATATTCCTCCTACTCCAGTAACTACCCTAGAAAGGGCAAGAAAAATAGCCCAGAAGAGGTTGAAATATGTCTATATTGGGAATATCCCGGATCCCAGCGCCAATACCACTTATTGTCCGAAATGTAAGAAGGCCCTAATCGTGCGCGATGGATACTCTATCTCCAGGATGCATCTAAAGAAGAAGAGATGCCAGTATTGCGAGGAAGAGATTAACATAGTGAGAAAATGAAAAGATTCATTCTTGTTGGATTGTTAATTCTTTTTATTGTTTATGGATGTGGCCAAAAATTTCCAAGCAAAAAAGAATTCTTAATGGATACTGAAGTAGAGATCGTCCTACCTCAGGGAAGCGAGGAGGATTTCGTCGCTGCCTTCAATGAGATAAAAAGAATTGAGAAATTAATGGATGTCCATAATCCAGAGAGTGAAATCTCCCGAGTTAATAGACTGGCCAGCAAGGAAGTAGTTCAGATTGGTGAGGAAATCTTCGAAATTTTAAAGGAATCCGTGGAATATAGTGTTCTCACCTCTGGGGCCTTTGATGTAAGCATTCGTCCCCTAAGTGCTCTCTGGGGAGAAAGGGGAAGGTTAAAAGAGGCACCAGCACTCAAAGAAATAGAAAATAAAAGATCTTTAGTAAATTATAAGGACATTATTTTGGACGAGAGAAAAGGAACAGTTAGGTTTGGAAAAGAAGGGATGGCTATAGATCTGGGAGGGGTGGCAAAGGGTTATGCTTTGGATCGGGTAATAAAGGCTTTAAAGAAAAAGGGAGTTAAAGAAGCACTCGTTAATGTTGGTGGAGATGTCCGAGTAATGGGGGAAAAGGTCTGGAAAATTGGTCTGCAGCACCCCAGAAAAGAGAACGAGGTTTTGGCAGTAATTAGACTAAAAGACCAAGCGATCGCAACCTCTGGCGATTATCAGAGATACTTTATTAAAGAGGGCAAAAGATACCATCATATTATCAATCCCGAGACTGGTTATCCTGCCGTAGAATGTATTAGTGTAACCATTATCGGGCCAAGTGCTATTCAGACAGATATCCTTGCTACCGGTGTCTTCAGCTTAGGTCCAGAGAGGGGAATGAAATTGATAGAATTCCTAAAGAATGTTGAAGGGCTCATTATCGATGCTCAGGGAAAGGTTTTCCTTTCTTCCGGCCTAAAAGGAAAACTACAAGTTAGCTCCAAAATCTAAGAGTTCTGTTTTTTTATTCGCGTTTCCAAAAAAGACTTGACATTTTAAAAAAAGTATGCCATATTAGATACAGTGAACCAAATGTCCAGCGAACATTTGGTGAACGCCAGAAGGGTGAAACCCCTAGGGAAGTATCCCCGAAGGGGATATCTTGAAGGAGGTGTTTTGAAATGGAGAAACTCGGTATTCTGGCAAATGTCTATCTCTATCGCATCCTGGGAATAATCTTCTTAGTGGTTGGTGCTCTCTACCTTCTTTCTCCCCGGACGATGAAGAAGCTTGATGAGATAGGAAAGAAGCTTATCTGGAAGGATGAGTGGAGCATTACCCATCGTATTGGTTTTGGGATTTTCTTCCTCATTGTGGGAATACTACTCTGCTATGCAGGCTTCGTTGTTCTGAAGAGATAAAAGAAAAAGATAAAAAACAAAAGCCCCCCTTTAAGGGGGGCTTTTCTATTATGACGACGCGCTTCGCTTGCCTCGTCTACTAAAGATGCGGAGGAATAACAAAGTTCTTCGCAAAGCGAAGGCATCTTTATTATGACGACGCGCTTCGCTTGCCCCCTCTACTAAGAAAGCCCGAATAACAAGGTTCTTGCCGCTTTGCGGCAAGGCTTTCTTATTATTCCTGTTTAGTCTCTTAGAGGATAAATCTTGATTTTTGCCTTTTGGTATAAATCTTGATACCATTGATTATAGACCATTACTCTTTGCTTTTGAATGAAGTCTCTACTAAAGGCCTCTTTTTCTTGACCGAATCTTTCTTCATCTATTTCTTTTCGTTTAATCAGTCTAATGATGTAATAACCACCCCTTCCCTTTAGCGGGCCTTTTATTTCATCCACTTTGAGGCCGAAGGCCTCCTCTTCAATCTGTCGGGGTAAATTACTTTCCCCGCGCTTAAAAAGACCGGTTCCTTTAACCTCCAAAGAGAACCTTTTAGCTAAGATCCCTAACTCCTCTTTTGCTATTTCCTTTGTTATTTCTTGAGCCCTTTCTTTAGCGATCTTCCATCCCCTTTCTTCTTTTAAAGTTCTTTTTATTCTCTCTCTTACTTCTTCTAACGGTGGGATATGAGATTCTTTCCTTTCCTCTAACTTGATGATGTGGTAGCCAAACCTACTTCTCACCGGGCGAGATATCTGTCCCTCTTTTAATCTCAAGGCCGCCCTTTCAAACTCAGGCACCATATCTCCCTTTTTAAAGAAGCCCAGATCTCCACCCTTTTCCTTGCTTGGGCATTGGGAGAATTCTTTGGCCAGCTTCTCAAAATCCTCTCCCTCTTTCAATCTCTTTTTTATCTCCTTTATTTTTTCTGAGGCCTCTTCTCTTTCTCCCTTAATCAGGATATGCCTTACTCTTATCTTCTCTGGTATCCGGTAACCCTCTTTATGCTTCTGGTAGTATTCTTCTATCTTTTCTTCCTCTTCGATCTTTATTTCCCTTCCCGGTTTTACGAGAAGATATTCAATCTCTATCTCTTCATTTTCCTTCAGATACTCATTCCTTATTTCCTCTTCACTCACCTTTGCTTCCTCTAAGATTCGCTTCTCAAGTTTTACTATTGCGAGATCCTTTCTTATCCCTTCCTCCAATTCTTTGGGAGTAATCCTGAGATATTCTAGGACATTAAAGTAAACCTCTTTGTCAAATCTACCTTCCCTTTGGAAGGCAGGGAAGCTCTTTAATTTTTCTCGTAATTCCTCATCGCTTACTCTTATCTTCTCCCTCTTCGCTTCCTGAAGAAGGAGCGCTCTTCTAATCAAGTTGTTTACCGCCGCTTCCTCTAGGTTCAGAATCTTCGCCATTCTTTCATCGAATGCATCCCCCATCCTTTCTTGCATCTCCCGGTAGAGTCTCTCAACTTCTTTGTAATAAACCTCTCTTGTGATCCCCTTCCCGTTTACCGAAGCAACCAGGCCTATCTCCCTTTCGCGCAATCCCCCTGTGCCCCACCAGATAAAGGCCGGAATAATTAAAATGATGGTAATCCAAAGAATCCTTCTTGCCCTTCTGCGCATGATCTTGAGCATTACCATAACTTACCTCCTTGCAACCACAGAGGTCACAGAGTTATAACACAGAGTTCGCAGAGAACAACATAAAAATCACAGAACTTCTCTGTGTTCTCATTAGTTTCTCTTCTGTGTTCTCTGTGGTATTATGAGGGCGCGCTTCGCTTGCCCCCTCTACTAAGAAAGCCCGAATAACAAGGTTCTTGCCGCGAAGCGGCAAGGCTTTCTTATTATATCCCCTTCTTAAAATTTTTGCAAGAAAAACTTGCTAATTTCAAAAACCTCTGGTATGATAGCACTAAAGAGAAGGGTAACAAGGGTAGCAAGGGTGATAAGGGCGGCAAGGGTTTAAACCCGTGTCACCCCTGTGCCTCTTGTTTCCCCTGTAACCCATGGGCTAAACTTCTATTTTCTGATAAAAGGAGGAGGAAAATGTTATTCGATTGGTTTTTAGGAATATTCTCTAACGATGTGGCCATCGATCTGGGAACCTCTACCACCCTGGCCTATATCAAGGGCCAGGGAATTATTTTAAGGGAACCAAGTGTGGTGGCCATCCTGAAGGAGACGGGCAAGGTAGTGGCGGTGGGAAGCGATGCCAAAAGGATGTTGGGAAGGACCCCGGCCAATATCGTAGCCATCAGACCCATGAAGGACGGGGTGATCGCCGACTTTGAGATCACAGAAGAGATGCTACGCTACTTCATTACCAAGGCCCATAAGAGAAAGGTCCTGGTGAGGCCCCGGATTATCGTCTGCGTTCCCTTAGGGATAACCGGGGTGGAGAAGAGAGCGGTGGAAGAATCCGCCCGGCAGGCAGGAGCCAGAGAGGTCTATCTTATTGAGGAGCCTATGGCCGCCGCCATTGGAGCCGGACTCCCCATTGCTGAACCCGCGGGAAATATGATTGTAGATATTGGTGGGGGCACCTGTGAGGTAGCGGTAATCTCATTGGGAGGAATCGTCTGTCATCGCTCGATTCGCGTAGCTGGGCATGAGATGGATGAGGCCATTATGGCCTATCTTAAGAAGACCTATAACCTGGCGGTTGGAGAACATACTGCAGAGGAGATTAAAATAAGGATTGGAAGCGCCTACTCCTTAAAAGAGGAACTCACCCTGGAGGTGAAGGGAAGGGACCTGATAGCAGGTTTGCCCAAGACAGTGCCCGTCACTTCCCAGGAGATAAGAAAAGCCTTACAAGAAACTTTAAGGGCCATTATGGAGGCGGTGAAGAGCACCCTGGAACGCACCCCACCAGAGCTATCCGCAGACATCATGGAGAGAGGAATTATCTTAGCAGGCGGGGGAGCCATGCTCCGGGGAATGGATAGGCTACTCTCTGAGGAGACCGGGCTTCCCGTTAATCTCGATGAAGATCCCTTATCTACGGTTGTTCTGGGAACGGGCAAGGTCCTGGATGAACTGGATACCCTAAAGCATATTCTAGCTCCTATGCGTCACCGCTACTGAGAACGCAGATGCCGGATGCGCACAGCTTTCATCCGAGAGAGCATGAATATAAGGAAGCCTTTTGCTATCGCTCAAGAACCTTGTTTCTCGCTGTGCTCGAAATCAAGCAATGACCACAGATATCAGCGGATAAGCCTCAAGGTAAACGAAGTGCGTTGAGTATCAGCGTTAAATGAGCCCAAGCAGTAAGCCCCGTTAGACTTTCTTATGCCCACCTTATTTAATAAAAAGAAAGTCAGGAATCACTTTATTTATTTAACTCCTAAAGAAAAACTTCTAATTAAAAGTCTAACGGGGTAAGCAGTAAAAGGAAATCAGCGTCTGATGAAGAAGAAAGTTCTTGTTTTAGTTTTGCTTATTTTAGTATCCCTCTTTTTTTTGTTCTCTAAGAAGAGGGGTTCTAAATTAGAGGAAGGCCTAACTACCATTATTTACTTGCCAGCGAAGGTCCTGGCCAGGGCCCCTAAAGGCCCTCAAGAAGTTCCCTCCCAAGGAAGAGAGAGGTTCTTGCTTGAGATCGAAGAAGAGAATAAGAGGTTGCGCAGACTCCTCAACTTAAAGGAGCATTCCATCTATGAAGGCCTGGCCTCTTCTGTCATTGCCCGGGAGCCAAGCAACTGGTTTAATGCCCTCCTTCTTGATAAAGGAGAAGAGAGGGGAGTAAAGAAGGATTCTGTAGTAATTACCCCAGGGGGCCTGGTAGGAAGGGTAATTAAGGTGAATAAAAACTCCTCCCAGGCCTTACTCATCACCGATCCGGGAAGCGAGATCGGTGCTTTAGTTCAGAGAACTAGAATCCAGGGGGTGATTCAGGGAAAGAAGAGGGACCTGATTTTGAAATACCTTCCCCTGGAGGCAGATGTCAGGGAGGAGGATTTAATTCTTACCTCAGGTTTAGAGGGCGGGCTCTTCCCTAAGGGTCTGGCCATAGGAAGGGTAAAGAAAATAGAATCCCCCCACCCCCAGGATCTCTTCTTGAAAATAATCGTTATTCCAGAGGTAAACCTGAGCAGCTTAGAAGAGGTCTTAATCCTTAAGACTCGATAAACCCCGTTAGAGATTAATAAGTAGTATATAAAAAGTACTTTTCATGTTTCTAATGGGGTGGATTTCTAACGGGATAAAATATGGTTTCTCGATCTATCTCTAACGGGGTGAAAAGAATAGCCCCCTTCATCCTCCTTCTCTTTCTAGTTATCCTTCAGACTACGTCTTTGAATCGCTTGAGCATCCTGGGAATTAAGCCCGACCTTCTCCTTATACTGGTCATCTTTATAGGTCTTTATAAAGGACCCATCTCTGGGGCCTGTTACGGTTTCTTGGCCGGGATTCTTTTGGATCTTTTTTCCCCAGCACCATTAGGGACCAATGCTTTCTCTAAGACGGTTCTTGGATTTTTAGCAGGAGCGGTTGCTCCCCTTCTATATTTCGAAGCCCCTCTCATCCAGGGGCTCCTTCTATTTATAGGCATGTTCTTGGAGGGGATGATTCTCTTCATTCTCCTCTCCTCATTCCATCTTGCTCCTTCCTTCTCTTACTCCTTTCTCTACATCATCCTTCCCGCTTCTTTCTACACCTCTCTTCTTGCCCCGCTCCTCTTCTACGCCTTTAAGAAGGTTGGTAATCATGCCCGCTAAAAAGAAGGGCTCCGCCCCAGAGGGACCTCTCTCCGAGCCTGGAGGCTCTCTGAGTCGGAGGCTGCCCCGGAGGGAATTTCGAAAGCGGCTCTTAGTCCTTACCACTCTTATATCTCTCTCTTTTCTCATCCTCCTGGGAAGGCTCTGGGTCTTGGAGATTATCCAGGGTGAGAGATATCGCTCCTTAGCCCAGAATAATAGCATCCGTCTCCTTTCCTCTCGCGCCCCGAGAGGGATTATCTATGACCGAAAAGGGAAGGCTCTGGCCAAGAGCCGCCCCTCTTTCTCCCTCACTATCTATCCCTGGAACCTAAGCCGGGAGGATTTAGCCAAGACCGTCAGAGAGGTAGCTCCCATTATTGGGGTGGCGGAAGGAAGAATCTACCAGACCATTGAAGAGTCCCAGAGGCCTTTCTCCAGCATCTCCCTAAGAGAGGATGTTGATCTGGAGACGGCCACTAAGATCTTGGTGAGAAAACTGGAGCTTGCCGGTATCGATCTTCAGGTTCAACCCCTGCGCTACTATCCAGATGGGAAACTTTTAGCTCCGGTTCTGGGGCACTTAGGAGAGATTGATAAGGAGGAACTTGAGGTTTTAAGAGGTAAGGGCTATCGCCTGGGTGAGAGAATAGGACAGGATGGAGTGGAGAAGGTCTATGATGAGTATCTGCGGGGTGAGGATGGGGGTTGGCAGATCAGGGTGAACAATCGTGGCCAGAGGGTGGGAGTAATGGATTATCGGGAGCCGCTTCCCGGGAATAACCTGGTACTGACCATCGATCACCAGTTACAGAGAGTGGCCTGGGATTCCCTCGAAGGACGACCAGGAGCCGTTGTCGTCCTGGATCCCAATAATGGGGAGATACTAAGTTTAGTGAGTTCTCCAGCCTATAACCCCAACCTCTTCGCCGGGTCCCTCTCCCAAGAGGAGTGGCTTTCTCTGAAAAAAGATCCCCTACATCCCTTGACCAACCGCGCTACCCAGGGTCAATATGCTCCGGGCTCGGCCTTCAAGGTGATTACTACTATCGCCGCCCTGGAGAGGGGAATAGCCTCTCGAGATAAGGAGTTCTCATGCTCCGGTGCCTTCCCTTTCAAGGATCGGGTCTTCAGGTGCTGGAGGAAAGAGGGACACGGGACCTTGAATCTGAAAGAGGCCATCATCCATTCCTGCGATATTTACTTCTATCAATTAGGTCTTGAGACCGGGGTAGATAATATCGTGGATTTCTCTCAAAAGTTCGGCTTGGGCCAACCAAGCAGGATAGGCCTTCCTTATGAAGAAAAAGGTCTTCTACCTTCTAAGAAATGGAGGAAGGACTCCCTGGGTAGGGGATGGTATGAGGGAGATACCGTTAATCTCTCCATAGGCCAGGGGTATCTGCTCGTTACTCCTTTACAG